>QXZU01000019.1 GCA_009886205.1 K189A clade bacterium
AAAGCTGTTGCTCAGGTATTGGCCGAAGGTTATCGCACTGCGGACATAGCCGGTCCCAATGACGACGTGGTGGGTTGCCGCACAATGGGTGAGCTGGTGATAGAGCGTCTTTAGTTCGATTTATCAGTCCGGTTCATCAGTTCAATGGATAAAAGTTAGGCCCAACTGGCCTGATTTAAAACAACTACGAAGGTAATAACGTGTATTTAGAAGATGGTGTGAATGTTGCGATTGCGGGTGCTACTGGCGCTGTGGGCGAAGCATTGTTAGAAATTTTGCAGGAGCGTAATTTTCCAGTAAAAGAATTATTTTTGCTGGCTTCAGAGCGATCTGAGGGCAAGCGCCTGCAGTTTCATGGTAAATCAATCATGATTAAGCGGCTGGATGAATTCGATTTTAGCGACACTCAGATAGGTTTGTTCTCTGCCGGTGGCGATATTTCTGCTGAGTTTGCACCTAAAGCCGCTGCCCAAGGCTGTGTGGTCATAGACAACACGTCGCACTTTCGTTACGACGACGACATCCCACTGGTGGTGCCAGAGGTGAATCCGCATCGGGTGGCGGATTACACCACGCGTAATATTATCGCCAACCCCAACTGTTCAACCATTCAAATGGTTGCAGCGTTAAAACCCATTCATGACGCCGTAGGCATTACGCGGATTAATGTGGCCACTTATCAGGCAGTGTCTGGAGCGGGTGCCAGTGGCATTAAAGAACTTGCGTCGCAGACGGCCAGTCTGCTTAACGGCCAGCCCATAGAAGTAAACGTGATGCCTGCGCAGATTGCTTTTAATGCAGTGCCGCAAATCGACAAGTTTATGGATAACGGCTACACCAAAGAAGAAATGAAGATGGTGTGGGAAACGAAAAAAATCCTTGAAGACGACGACATTCAGGTGAATCCTACCTGTGTTCGCGTGCCGGTTTTCTATGGCCACTCTGAAGCCGTGCATATTGAGACTAAAACGCCCATTAGTGTAGAGGTGGCGAAGCAGTTGTTGAGTGCGGCCCCTGGGCTTAAGGTCAGCAACGACGGTGAGTTTGCTACCCCAGTGAAAGATGCGGCGGGTACTGACCCGGTTTTTGTCAGCAGGATTCGTAAGGATATATCGCACCCCAATGGCCTTGATTTATGGGTTGTTTCTGACAACGTGCGTAAAGGTGCCGCGCTTAACAGCGTGCAGATTGCTGAGGAATTGATGAAGTTGTGGGCGAAGTAGCGCACTGAACCCCGTTAATAGTGAGCGATGAGAGCGATATAAAGTGACCAATTGCACTATGGAATTAATTGCATGATGAATTTCCGTTTGAACCATATAACTGCCTTAGTTGTTGGCTTGGCCTTCATGTGGTTTATCGGCAGCGCTGCCCGGGCCGCTGATTTTGCTGAGGTTACGGTTGAGTCAGTTGTGGGCCAGCAAGTCAGTGGTTTCGTTGAGTTACCGCAGCTCTCGGCAAGTGATTTGGCCAGTTTAGAGATTAAGCTAGCCAGCAGGCCTACCTATGCGGATAACGATGTTGCCTATTACTCGGTGCATCAAGACCTGCGTTTTCAAGCCAAAGAACGGACAAATGGGTCAGTGCAACTGGATATTTCAAGTAATGGTCCACTGCGTGAGCCAAAACTGAATGTGTTGTTGCGCATCACCAGGCCTGATGGAGACCTGCTTCAGGGGTTAACTTTGAGCGTGCCGTTTACCGAAGCGGCTTTGGTTGCGGATAAGACCGTTTTGACCACATCCAAAGATAACCTTTGGCAGCTAGCCAAGCGCACCCGAGATGGTTCGCGCGTTTCAATTTCACAGCAAATGTTGGCCATTCAGCGTCTCAACCCAAACGCTTTCAGCGAAGGCAATATTAATGGTCTGAAGAGCGGCTACTTGCTGCGTATCCCGGACTTTATGGACGCGGTGGAGGTGGACAAAGCCTCGGCCCTAGCTGCAGTAGAAGGCCAGCATTCGCAATGGCGCGGAGACCAAAAAGAAGGCCAAAAAGGAGACCTAAAAAGAGATCAGAACAGCGTTGAAAAAGAGGGTGACAAAACTCCGCTGGTTGAATTGGGTGCAGATTTACCGCCAGCTGAACGTCGCGGCGAAGTGCGTATTTTCCAGCCTGAAAGTCCGGTGGCGTCTGGTTTTGATACAGAAGTTCGAGCAGATGCAGATGCGGCTGTCGAGTCCCAGGCTTCATTTGAAGAGGCTGCCTCCAGCAATAGCGACGATCTCAACTTGCCCGAAAACGTTGTGGTAGAGGCCTCTAACAACACGCTTGCAGATGCCCAAGGCGATGATGCTAAGCCGGTGAACATAGACCAGAGTGTCAACGATCAGATAGACCTGATGATGGCAGAGGAAAATCAGGGCAGTTACTCAGCGCAGTTTGTTTGGTTGGTCGCTGGCGGCATATTAGGTGTACTGATAGTCATTATGCTGTTGCGCCGTCAAATGGCGGAGAGAAAGAAAAACTTGGAGGATGCTTGGGTCGCAGAAGCAGACAGCGATGCAGAAATTGATGCGGAAATTGATGACGAGGCAGAGCATGGGCTAGAAGAAGCCAAGCTTGATCAAGCGGATCCAGAACCATTGGATAGCCAAGACGATCCGGGCACCGAGCCAGATACTGAAGAGGATTTTGAAGAGCGCTCTGAAGCGCGTTCTGAAGAGGCGCAGCAAGAGGGTGCAGAGGCAGAAGAGGAAGTGACAGGGCCAATTGAGCCGTCGATTGCCCCTGTTATTGCCCCTGTTACTGCTCCTATTAATGCCCCTGATATTTCGCCCACTGAAGAGACTGCGCCGACAACCGTAAAAGACGAAACCTTTTTAGAGGTGCTTAATGGGGATGAAGCGCCGCTTGAGGAGACTTCCAATACCGAAGTCTATACGACGCGGCTAAAACTGGCTGAAGCCTATTTGGAAATGGGCGATGAAGCAGGCGCTCGGGATATGTTGAACGAAGTTGTAGCGGAAGGCGACGACGCGCAAAAAACCTTGGCGAAATCTATTATTCAGCGGATCGACGATGCACTGGATGATTCGAAAGATACTTAGGTTAGGTAGGGTCTAACTAAATGACCAATCCAAAGGCTACGGCCGCAATAGCGGTCGGGCCAACTCAAGAATCTGTCTATGTTATGTGCGTTCAGTACCGGGGCGATCAGTTCAACGGCTGGCAGCGTCAAATTGATCAACCAACAGTGCAGGGGCATATTGAAGCGGCGCTGAGCCAGGTGGCGGCGCACCCAATACGCATTGCGGCGGCGGGGCGTACTGATGCCGGGGTTCATGCCACCGGCCAAATAATTAATTTCACAACGTCTGCGGTTAGACCATTAGACGCATGGTTGAAAGGGGTTAACTCGCTTACCCCAAAATCCATCCAAGTTGCCTGGGTGCGTCAGGCACCGGCAAATTTCCATCCACGTTATGCGGCTACCGCCAGACGTTATAACTATGTTTATTACGACCGCGATCGATTTAATCCATTTGTCGACGGGTTGGCGTGGTGTACTGAAAATTTGGACCAAGACGCGATGCACCGGGCGGCGCAATGGTTTATTGGCGAGCATGACTTCACCACGTTTCGCGCCGCAGGCTGCCAGTCACTGAGCCCCAAGCGTCGGGTGAACCGCTGCGAAGTCCGTCGTCAAGGACACTTTGTCGTAATGGAAATCGACGCCAGTGCTTTCCTACTGCACATGGTGCGCAACATCGCCTCGGCGTTATGCGATGTGGGGATGGGCGCGCCCACGCGGTCGGTCAGAGATTTGCTGCTGGTAAAGGATCGAGTGCGGTTAGGTGTGACGGCACCGCCACAAGGTTTGTACCTAACCCATGTCAGTTATCCAGGGGCTGATTTTCCACCGTCACCGGAAGTGCCTTTGTTGAATGCTGTTTCCTAACGGTCAAATTTAGGCCCCCTATAATTGGGCCCCCCTTATCCTAGGGCACTTATCCTAGGGCCCTTATCTTAGGACTCGTCTATGCGCGTACAATTTCTGCCCCAATCGCTGGGGTGGCGAGTTTTGCAGTCCAGATAAACTTAGACATTAGTACGAAGGGTCAGATAAGCCGGTAAAGGCCTTTCGTGGTGTCTATTCAGGGTCTAAGATAGCGGCGGTGAGCAAAGCATTTTGTCTATCCTTTAATTGATTAGTCGATCTTAGATTGCCTCTACGAGCACGTGGGCTGGCCAGCAGGTTTTACCGTCTAACCGCTAGGCGCTCATTTAGACGATTTCTTTTAAGCGAATTTAGTGATTCGCTGGTGCTGGGCATGACTTTACCAAACATTATCAACGCCCAATTGTTGGAATACATCAGGAGACAGTAACTTGACCGCGCATGTTCATAGGCCTATGTGGTGTAAAATTTGCGGTGTTACCTCGGTTATAGATGCCAAAGCAGCGGCTGATGCGGGTGCCGATGCCATCGGGCTTAATTTTTACGCCAAGAGTGCGCGCGTTGTTTCTACTGAGACGGCGTTAGAGATCAGTTCTGCGTTAGGTGAATATGCACCCCATTGTGCTCGGATTGGCTTGTTTGTGAATCACAGTGAAAGCGCCGTGAGCGCGGTGGTTAAAGAGGTACCATTGGACATATTGCAGTTTCATGGTGATGAGTCTCCTGAGTTTTGCGAATCATTCAATGTGCCGTTTATTAAGGTACTCAGTATGCGAGCAGGCGTCGATTTTGCCTTGTTGGAGCAACAGTATGCGTCGGCATGGGCGTTGCTTTTAGACACTTATCACCCCACCCAAGCTGGCGGTACAGGCGAGACATTTGATTGGCGCTTATGGCCGCAAGACAGTCAAACCAAGCTTATTTTGGCTGGGGGATTAACGGTAGAAAATGTGGCCAACGCAATTGCACAAACTAGGCCTTATGGCGTGGATGTCAGCGGTGGTGTCGAGAGAGACGTGAAAGGCGTAAAAGAGCGCCAACTTGTTCAGCGATTTATTAAGGAAGCAAAAAATGTCTGAAGCATTTGACGGCAGTAACTATGCCCAGCCCACGGATGATGGCCATTTCGGTGAATTCGGCGGCCGCTTTGTCGCAGAAACGCTAACCCATGCCCTAGATGAATTTGCGTCGCTTTATGAGCAGATGAAGCATGACCCAGAGTTCAAGCGTGAGCTGCATCATGATTTAACGCATTACGTGGGCAGGCCCACGCCTTTGTATTTGGCCGAGCGCATGACTGCGGAGCTGGGTGGTGCGGCAATTTACTTGAAGCGTGAAGACCTTAATCATACCGGCGCACATAAAGTCTGTAACACCATTGGTCAGGCGTTGTTAGCCAAACGTATGGGCAAACCGCGCGTGATAGCAGAGACCGGTGCAGGGCAGCATGGGGTAGCCACTGCGACGGTTGCCGCGCGGCTGGGTCTTGAGTGCGACATTTACATGGGTGAAGAGGATGTGCGTCGCCAAAGCCTCAACGTTTACCGTATGAAACTTATGGGCGCGCGGGTGATACCGGTTACCTCTGGCTCGAAAACGTTAAAAGACGCTTTGAACGAGGCCATGCGAGACTGGGTGACGAATGTGGATAACACCCATTACATTATTGGCACTGTTGCAGGGCCGCACCCGTACCCAATGGTCGTACGAGATTTCGCTTCAATTATCGGCCAGGAGGCAAGAGCGCAAATGCTTGAGCAAGAGGGCCGACTGCCAAATGTGGTCGTTGCCTGTGTGGGCGGTGGCTCAAATGCCATGGGAATTTTTCACCCCTTCATTAATGATGTAGACGTGGCGCTTGTTGGCGTAGAGGCCGGTGGTCACGGTATTGACACTGGCGCACATGCAGCGCCACTTAACGATGGCAAAGTCGGCGTATTACATGGCAACCGTTCTTATCTGATGTCGGACGACGACGGGCAGATTATGGAAACGCACTCAATTTCCGCGGGCCTGGATTATCCGGGTGTGGGTCCAGAACATTCGTATCTTAAAGACATTGGCCGTGCCACTTACTCCAGCGCCACAGATGATGAGGCCATGCACGCGTTTCGTATGCTGAATCAGCGTGAAGGCATTTTGCCGGCGCTTGAGACCAGCCATGCGCTGGCATGGGTTGTGGCTAACGCACCGAAGATGAGTAAGGACGATATTATTTTGGTCAACTTGAGTGGTCGCGGTGACAAGGACATTCTTACAGTGGCTGATATAGATGGGATCACATTGACATGACCTCAGTAGAATTAGGTATGCGTCCAGATACCCGCATTAAACGAACCTTTGCACAGTTGAAAGAACAAGGCCGTAAAGCACTGATCAG
>QXZU01000190.1:0-21703 GCA_009886205.1 K189A clade bacterium
CATTAGCTCATCGCTAACCAAACACCTACGCACACCATCAACGACCCCGCCACACGATTAAGCAACAGCACATTATCGCTGTTGAGCAACAGCTTACCCAACACCTGTCCGCCTGCGGCGTAAAGCATCAGTGAGGTAAATTCGATGATCAGAATAATACTCACCAAGGCCATCATTTGCGGACCTAGAGCAATATCGTAATTAATAAACCCAGGTGTCATGGCGAGAAAAAACGCCCAGCCCTTGGGGTTGGCTACCGCAGTTATGAAGCCTTGGCCGGCTAAGCTAAAAAAATCTAAATCGAAAGAAGCCGTGCCATCCGGCTTTACCGCCATAGCGCCTTGCGAGCGCATCATTTGCAGCCCAACATAAATTAGGTAGAGGCCGCCAACATACTTAAAAACCACCAGTAGCAGCGGATTAGCGGCGATAATGCCGCCACCGCCCACCACCACAACCGTGGCCACAAGCAGCACGCCGGTGAGTTCGCCCACCATCATTTTCATGGTATTACCTAGGCCAATACTCATGCCCATGGTCAATGCCAATGTCATACACAGCCCGGGGGTAATAGAGACCACAAAAAACACAGGAATAAAAAAGTACAGTAGCGAAAAATCCATGGGTAACAACAACTCTCTGACCCAAGGTGAATTCGCTTGGGCAACAAATGATCTTTAGGAAGCAAACGGCTAAGCGAAGGTTTGCCGCCAATGGCGGCGTCCTAGCATTGCAAAAAGCTAAAAAGCGACTAAGAGACAAATTTGACTAAAAACGCTAGATTTAATAGTCACCAATCCAAGTTGCAAGGGTTTCCATAAAACCACCCGCTCGCCCTTCCTCTTCCGCCAGTCTGGCGCCAGCCAAAATGCCCGGCATTGCGTAGTTGCCCTCATGGCAAGCGTACTCATAAATGGTATCCGTGCTTTTGCGCATGGGCATCTCAGCGCGCCAAACTTCGGAATATACCGCGGGGTCGTCCATGGAGAATTCGTACTTAATACCTTGGTCAGAAACCCGGGTAAAACGCTCGGTTACCTTTAACGCATCGGAGCTGATCAACTGATTGCGAATACCCGCTCGCGCACTTTGACCCGGATGAAAGTTGGTGGTTTCAACCACCAGGGTATCGCCCTCCCACCAACCGATAGAATCGCCCAGCCATTTCTTTACATGCGCGGGCGGGTGCTGACTGTTCATGCGTACTGTGCGCGCGTCGTGATTCATCTCAACCAAAATCATCACCGTGTCTTTATTTTGCACAATCTGATAATTGTTGTTGTACAGCACCGGCAACATTGGCGGACCACCCGTAGAACCAAAGCCAACAATACACCGCTCGCCTAACGGGCGTACTTCTGGACCGTCATAGCGAAACATCATTTGGCTGAACTTTTTCGCCATGGCCCAATAAGCAGAGGTGCGGTAAGGAATTTTGCCGTCTTCTGGATACACAATTAGGGAGGAGCGAATTTCACCATCCACTCTGGCCATGCGGTCGCCTTCGTCAAACCAAAAGGTATTGTAGCCGCCTACATCCCCACCGCTGTCCAGTTTCCCGTCAGCCTTGTTTGGGTTATCTATGTCTTCATAAAGGTCTTCGCGAGTCTGAGTGACTTCGCGTTCGCGCTCTACGGACACAACTAAGCTGTCGAATTCGTCGGGTCTTTGCAGCGCGGTCAATGTGGCATTAGTCCAGGTACCTTGAAGGTCTGGATCACCAAAAAAATTTCTCGGCGCTTGGTATTCAGCATTGCTAGATAGGGGCGTGAGCCACAGCAACGCCCAGAGCAGCGGATAAAAAATTGCGCCTCTTATCGGTTTACTGTTGCTGATCATTACTTTTCTAATCCTACTTTATGGCCAGGCCGATTTTGACAGCCTTTTTAAATTTATTCGGGTACAACGCCCATTGCCAGAACCCACATCAGCCATCATCAGCCCACATCAGCCCACATCAGCCAGCATCAGCCGATGCAGAGCGCCCACCGCTGGCAAACAGGTTACATGATCTAGCGCGGCACCTCACCTTGGTTATTAACACAAACGCAGCCGTTAAACTTTCGCGCCAACAGGTCAATATTTAGACCTGCATCGAAAGCAGCATTCAGACAAACGCTCCAAAAATCCGCATAAGTGGTGGCATCTTAATACGGTGCTCCCCGCGTAGTTTCAGTTATACTGGCGACCGAATTTAGCTATTGAGAACTTGTTGATGAGCATCGTTAAACTATCTGGCGTAAAGAAACTATTCGGTGGCAAAGCGCTCACCAAACCTGAGCAAAAAATCCTCGCTCAAGAGGTCATGTTGATGACCCTTGCACGGGCAACGGCATCTGACACCAATATCAAAGATGTTGAAGTAGACAAGGTTAAAGAGGTATTACTTGAATACACCGGCAAAAAATTCACCAACGCCAACGTTCGTGTAGCGGCAAATTCAAAACTTTATGAAGCTGCCCCGTTGGAGCGTTACCTAAATAAGTGCTCACGCAAACTCACTACTACTGCGCGCCTTGAGACAATACGCGCATTGGAAACGGTTATTCACGCAGATGGCAGAGTCAGCGATCATGAAGTTGCGTTCTTCAACCGTGTGGCCAGTGCGCTAGAGCTTACGGCTTCCCAGCTTGTAGGCTTAAGTGCTGACTAAAATTTTGGCCCAATCTCAATACTGAAGCTGGCCTAAAAGTTCTCTAAACCGGGCACTGACCCGGTTTTTTTGCGACCTGAATTAATAGCTCAGCACCCTGCCTATCTCGTTTAAGCAACCCCAATTAAGCCGTCTTGTTAAAAAGCGCTAACCAACGTTTGCGCGCATTTACACTCAGATAAGCGGCAGTAATTCTTCAGCGCTGGTTAAGATCTCGTGTCCAAGGGCGCGCGTTGCTGCACTTGGCGGCAACTCATCGGGTATCTGAAAAACCCTTAATCCTGCGCGCACGGCGGCCAGCGTGCCTACATCCGAATCTTCCACGCCCCAGGATTTCTTCGGGTCAGCGTTTAAAAGCGCGACGGCGGCAAGGTACGGGTCGGCGGCAGGCTTGGAGTTGGCTGTCTCGCCCCCACAAACATAATGCTGGAAATATTCCGCTATACCCGCTTTGGCTAGAGCGTCCTCACACACTGAACGCTTGTTCGAGGTGGCCACGGCCATGGGTACACCCTTAGCCTGTAAGGCTTGCAGCACTTGTAATATGCCGGGCTTAATTTTTATTGGGTGCTTTTCGGCTTGCTCAACAAAGTGCTTAGTCCAATGAACATGCAACGCATCAATATCGAACTCAGATCCATAGGCTGCCTCAAGAACCGCTTGTGTGGCGTCATGGGTGGTACCTAGGCATCGATCATAAATACTCGCATCGTAGGGAAACCCGCAAGCCACAATTGCCGCAGCAAAGGCCTTACGTGCAAGGACTTCGGTGTCTAACAGCGTGCCGTCCATATCAAAAATAACACTCTGCGGCAGTTCAACTTTGGTGGTTTGAGACATAAGCAATGATCCAACTGTAGGGGTAATAAATCGCAAAATACGTAAAGCGCCACAGCTCTGCAAACCTTACAAGAGGCTAGCAAATACACATGGGTGGGAGCAGGACAAAATTATCAGGGACAAACTTGCGAGGGGTAGGGTAGCCGCGAGCGGCGTGTGCAAGGCGCCACCACCACACTGAATGAAAAATCAAACAGTGCGGTGACAGATATCACGTATTGCGAAGGGTCTTAGGACACTTCAACAATTTGCTGCGCGGCAATTAACTTGCCTTGCTCAGCGGCATTGTGGAACGACTCAATCTGGTCAAAGTTCATATATCTATAAACCTCCGCAGACATAGAATCGATCTTTGTCGCGTACTCCATATACTCAGCGGGAGTTGGCAGACGACCCAAAATACCGCCCACAGATGCCAATTCAGCTGACGCCAAATAAACATTCGCGCCATCGCCTAGACGATTTGGGAAGTTTCGAGTTGAGGTAGAAATTACCGTTGCGCCAGCTAACACTCGTGCTTGGTTACCCATGCATAGTGAGCAACCGGGCATTTCTGTACGCGCACCCACCCGACCGTAAATGTTGTAGTAGCCTTCTTCCATTAACGTATGTGCGTCCATACGTGTAGGGGGACAAATCCAAAAGCGTGAATTAACCGCATCGGCTTCATCAAGCAGCTTACCTGCTGCGCGGAAGTGACCGATATTGGTCATACAAGAACCAATAAAGATCTCATCAACTGGGTCGCCGGCAACGTCTGACAATAAACGCGCATCATCAGGGTCGTTTGGACAGCAAACGATAGGCTCTTTGATATCAGCTAGGTCTATTTCAATGACTGCTGCGTATTCTGCATCAGCATCTGCACTCATCAATGTAGGGTTGGCAAGCCACTCTTCCATTTTCAGCACACGACGTTCAAGGGTGCGCACATCGCCATAGCCTTCAGCAATCATCCAGCGCAACAAGGTTGCGTTAGAGCGCAAATACTCTGCAACAGAGTCTTCACCCAACTTAATGGTACAACCCGCAGCCGAACGCTCGGCGGATGCATCAGAAAGCTCGAAAGCTTGCTCAACTGTCAGCGAGTCGATGCCTTCAATTTCCAAAATTCGGCCAGAAAAGAAGTTCTTCTTGTTCTTCTTCTCAACCGTTAACAAACCTTCCTTGATGCCGTAGTACGGAATGGCATGCACAAGGTCACGTAACGTAATACCTGGCTGCATTTCACCTTTAAAACGCACCAATACAGATTCTGGCATATCCAAGGGCATAACCCCCGTTGCAGCGGCAAACGCCACCAGGCCTGAACCACCAGGGAAAGAAATGCCCATTGGGAAACGTGTGTGGGAATCACCACCGGTACCTACGGTATCAGGCAGCAACATGCGGTTTAACCAGCTGTGAATAATGCCGTCGCCAGGACGCAGCGAGACGCCACCACGATTCATAATGAAATCTGGCAGGCTATGCTGGGTATCAATATCTACTGGCTTAGGATAAGCCGCTGTGTGACAAAAAGACTGCATGACGAGGTCTGTTGAGAAACCTAGGCAAGCCAAATCTTTCAGTTCGTCGCGAGTCATAGGACCCGTTGTGTCTTGAGAGCCCACGGTGGTCATCTTTGGCTCGCAATAGGTGCCAGCGCGCACGCCGTCCACACCACACGCCTTACCTACCATCTTCTGCGCTAAGGTATAACCCTTACTTGAAGCAGCCACATCTTCTGGGCGACGGAAAACATCCGAAGGCGCCAGCCCCATGTGCTCACGGGTACGCTGGGTTAAGCCGCGACCAATAATCAAATTGATACGGCCATCAGCACGTACTTCATCAAGAATCACCTCTGACTTATGTTCAAACTCAGATAGAACTTCGCCAGATTCGCTCAAGATTTTGCCGTCATAAGGGCGAATCTCAATGATGTCACCAAAGCCCAGCTTGTCCACTGGGGCTTCAAAAACTAACGCGCCAGCATCTTCCATGGTGTTGAAGAAAATCGGTGCCACATTGCCACCAATGCAGATACCGCCAGAGCGCTTATTGGGCACACCCGGCATGTCTTCGCCAAAGTACCAAAGCACAGAGTTGGTCGCAGACTTTCTAGATGAACCAGTACCCATAACGTCGCCAACAAAAGCAACCGGTAGGTCATTGTTGCGCATCTCTTCAATTTGCTTCATTGGGCCAATATTGCCGTGATCTTCAGGGCTCAGACCATCGCGGGTCATTTTGTACATGGCACGGGCGTGCAAAGGAATGTCTGGACGCGACCAGGCATCTTGAGCAGGCGACAGGTCATCGGTATTGGTTTCGCCGGTCACTTTAAACACTACTGCCTTGATGCTTTCAGGCACTGCATCATTGGTCGTAAACCACTCAGCATCTGCCCAGCTTTGCATCACGCCTTTAGCGTCCGCATTACCGGCATCAGCTTTTGCAGCCACATCGTGGAACGCATCAAAAACTAAAATGGTTGTCTTCAACTGCTCAGCGGCCAAAGCGGAAAGTGCTGGGTTGTCTAGTAAGCCAACCAACGTGGCGACGTTGTAGCCGCCGTGCATGTTGCCAAGCAAAGTAACCGCTGCCTCGGCATCGATCACTGGTGAAGTGGCTTCACCTGTAACAATTGCGCTGAGAAATCCGGCTTTTACGTAAGCGGCTTCATCAACACCCGGCGGTATACGATTTGTGATCAGGTCGAGAAGAAATTCTTCCTCGCCAGCTGGGGGAGACTTCAGTAACTCAACCAAATCTGCGGTCATTACCGGGTCTAAGGGTTTGGGTGGCACACCCAGTTCTGCTCGCTCACTGACGTGGGCTCGATAGGCTTCAAGCACAGTATGATTACTCCTCTGTTACACAAAATCTTGAATAAGATGCTGAAAAAAATTGCGGACTCTAAGACGGTCCAAAGCGGCGCAAATTATACGTGAATTTAAGCGTTTTTTATAGACCTATGTCTGGGTTCAGTACCTGTGAGCGAAATCGGGCAGCTTAGGTGGTTAGTTGATAATAGGTCATAGGTGTTGCCAAGCCCATCCCGCCACGGCGGTGGATAATGGGTGTCTTCATGCTGACAGTTATGCCGTTTTGCTAGCTTGTAGCTACGGTTAACGGACTTTCGTAAAACGGATAGAACTCATACCGCGCTGAGCCATTGGCGCGTACCACCGCCCCATTGTATTTGGGATTTCTAAGCGGCGTGATGACTAACGGCAAGACGCATTGGGGGCAGGAATAGTGACAAGACGAACAGCGGCAAGGTGAATAGTGACAAGACGAACAGTGGCAAGGTGAATAGTGGCATCTTCAATACTTCGCCAGCCCTCGCTAACCTCTGGGGTGCCCTAGTAAAAAGCAAAGGGGCGAAGGCGGCCCAGTCCAACTAGGTGATTGAGCAATCGACCAACGGTACCGAAACTGAACGAACAATCCTCAATCTGCATAATATTGATGGCATTCGCCACGAAGAAAACTGCATGTACGCCTGAAAAAACCCACCTCTTATCGGCATAAATATGTTTTTCCTATTATTTTGTAATTAAATGTAGTGGCAATTAATTCAATATCGCCGAAATTCGGCAGATGATGAATACCGTTAGTCCACTTACCATTTGCGCCTACACACAGGAAAGTTTGCTACCGCTGATAAGCAAAGAATTACTGATACGCAAGATCTCACACTGTAGTGAAGCCTGACGGAGATCCACAAACCTATTTATCCAACGCGAGAGGGTTCAGATGAGACACAGCGTAAGTACTACAGCATTAAGAGCCATTTTAGTAATGGCGATTGCAATGGTTATAAGTCCTGCGCACTTGAACGCACAGGACAATGCAGAACAGTGGGATCAATTCAAAGAACACGATGGCCAAAGCGCTTTAGTGATAGACCATGCGCCGATGACCGCCATCATTAAAGCCATTGCAGTTCGCGATGCCGGTAGCAACAAACTGGCTTTTAGCGCGCTCACCGGCAAAACACTAGATTACCTCAAACTGTATATCCGATTTCTTGAGCAGATCCCCGTTTCCACATTAAACCGCAATGAGCAACTCGCTTATTGGCTAAACCTGCATAACGCAGCTGTTTTGGAACATCTCGCTGCAAACAAAAAACTGCAGCGCCGCGTCAAACGCGAGCGTGGCGAACCAACAAATCCCGGTAAATCTTGGTCAGTATTGCGCTTCACCGTAGAGGGAAAAAAGCTATCTCTCAACGATATTGAGCAACATGTTTTGTTGGCAAACTGGCAGGATCCGCTTGTTCTGTATGGGCTATGTTACGGGGTGAGAGGCAGTTCGGTCCTTCAAGGTGAAGCCTTTTCAGGAAAAACCGTCAAAGCGCAGCTGGCAGCAGCAGCAAAAGAGTTCATCAACGACAGCAAAAAAATACGCGTTAAAAGAGGCAAAGTTGAAGTGTCTACCCTGCACATATGGAATCAACAAGCCCTATTTAACAGTGACCCGGCGCTGCTGATCGACCATATAAAAACCTATGCAAACGACAAATTGATATCCAAGCTCGAAGGCGTTTCTGAACTGGGTAAAGACCGTTTCCGCTGGGGTTCTGTTGCCTATATTCCACGCCAACAAAACTTTAGTACTAGCGACTTTGGTAGTGCCAGGGGCGGTGCTGGAAGTTAGAAAGTTTGGGGGGCTGTCAACGTAATGCAAAAGCGATACTTCGTTACAGCAGTTGCAGGGCTGACACTTTTATTGGTCACCTATGCCGCGATTTCTCCCGGCTTTGTTTACGATAGCCTCTGGCTTGATCGCCCTACTTATCTCGCTGTGGCACTATTGATGTTAGCAGACGCTCTGTGGGTTTTCATAAGCGCTGGTATTCGCTCAATCAGCCATTCAACCCGGCGCTTTCACGGCCTCATTGCATTGGGCCTGCTGTTGCGTTTAGTCATGATTCCGTCAACTCCGGTTTTCGAAGATGACTTCTATCGCTATTTTCTGGATGGTGCCCTTGTCACGCAAAATCTCAATCCCTACCTATATACCCCAGCCGATGCTCAACCCATTGCTGCGAGCGCATCCACCCATTTTCCGGTTATACAGCAATTAGAAAGTAGCCATGCGATCAGTGGTTCTGACAGCGTCGTGGTATCCCAGGGTTATCCAGAGTTAGTCTTTCTAGAAGAGCAAAAACTGTTGGAGCGAGTAACTTACCCCTACATTCGAACTATTTATCCCCCGATCACGCAACTGGCATTTGCTCTATCACATACCCTTGCACCATGGAGCCTAACTGCTTGGCGCTTCGTTCTTCTGCTTATCGACTGCCTGTCATTGGTATTGCTAGTACAACTTCTTGAAGCCCTCAATCAAAAACGATTTTTTGCAATGGTCTATTGGTTAAACCCGATAGCTATAACTGAAACCATAAACGCAGCCCATATGGATGTTTTGTTATTGCCCTTTCTGCTTGGCGCGGCAACTCTAGTTGCCAAAGGCAAACACACCCACGCCGGTGCTGCATTGGCCTGCGCGGTTGGCGTAAAACTATGGCCTCTCATTTTGGCACCTGCCATTTTCTGGCCTTTTATACGTAATCCAGCGAAACTTATTAAATCCGCTCTTCCTTTCGGCGTCATATCCATACTGTTACTCTCGCCCCAATTGCTTGCAGGGATAAATGCGAGTTCAGGCGTGTATGTCTACGCCCAAGATTGGCAGACCAATGCTTTTGCTTTCAGCTTTTTCGTCACTTTCGGCCACTGGTTGTCTAACACCTTAGATATGTCCTTACTTGACGGCAATCAGATAGCGCGTATTTTCACTGTGCTTTTGGTTATTTGTGTAAGTCTGTATTCATTGAAATTCATCAAGCCCGTTGCCAATTCAAATGGCGGCGCAACAGCACACAATATTGTCTTACCTTGGCTGATTACCAGCAGTGCTCTCTTCCTTTTGTCACCCACAGGCTATCCCTGGTATTTTCTTTGGTTTCTGCCATGGCTTGCCATTTATCCAGTACCGGCACTTTTGCTATTGAGTATTACCCTACCGCTTTATGACCTGCGCTTTGTCATGCAGGCGCTTGGCAAAAGTGACCTCTTTGACTCTATTGTCACTGCAATCGAGTTTTTGCCAATATTCCTAGCGCTTGCCATTCCTCGATACAGACGAGCTAAGCCTCGAGGAGAACTCAATGACTAAAAAGCCTTTCGTCACCGTCATCATTCCTGCTCTGAACGAGGCAGATACGTTGCCACAGCTTATTTCTGCCATTCCTAGCTGCGCAGATCGTGTGGTGGTTGTGGACAACGGCTCAACGGATAACACCGGACAAATAGCCAACGATGCAGGTGCAGATGTGATTTTCGAACCGCGTCGCGGCTACGGCCAAGCCTGCTTAAGCGGTATTGCCCATGCTACAGACACCGATATTTTTGTCTTCCTTGATGCTGACTTTTGCGACAATCCAGCCCGAATGCCGGAGCTTATAAATCCGATTCTCTGCGGTAATGCCGATTTTGTACTGGGTAGCCGAATGCACGGCACAGCCAAACACAATTTGAGCTTTCCACAGCGATTTGGAAATCGCCTTGCATGTATGCTCATGCGTATTTTCTGGCAAGCAAAATACTCTGACCTTGGACCCTTTTGGGCCGTGACCAGTGATGCTCTCAAACGAATGAACATGCAGGACAGAAATTTTGGTTGGACTGTTGAAATGCAAATAAAGGCGAGGCAGGAAAATCTTAGGATATTGGAAATACAAGTGCCCTATCGCGCTAGGCTATTCGGGCAATCCAAAGTATCAGGAACGCTAAAAGGCGTATGCCTAGCGGGGAGTAAAATTCTTTATGTTATTGGCCGAGAGTTTTTACGGGGCATTTTGTCTCGCTAAGTTACTCACCCAACGTTTCAACGATGCTCGTCGAAAAACAACCGCATCTTCACTGCGGCAGTGACTTCCAACCGCATATCAGTCCATACAACCCGCACAGCCGCAAAACTAAGACGCCCGAACCACAGTCTCACAGACTTAATGGTCTAGCCCACACCGCCGAGTTAACGCTACACCGCCGGTGCGGCGTTAGTCAGAATGCGATTGCAACTACCAATAGACAACAAAGAGGAGCTGCCATGTTTGACATGCCAAAAGGCCACAAAACGCCGAAAAATAAGAGCAACGCTGAGGTAGATGGCGGCATTGGTGTAGATTGGGGCAAAACCTCCCGCGACTATGCCGAGCACCGGCCTGGCCCGCCGCTGAGCTTTTACCAAAGACTAGCGGCACTAGAAATTGGCCTACCCGGGCAAACAGTCCTCGACCTAGGTACAGGCACCGGCGTGATCGCGCGGCAAATGGCACGCCAAGGCTGCAAGGTGTGGGCAACAGATATTTCAGACACTCAAGTAAAAATGGCTCAGACCTTGGCCACTGAGGAAAATTTAGACATAACCTTCGCAACCGCTTCAGCCGAAACCACCAAGTTCGCGGACCACCGCTTTGATGTCATTACCGCCCACCAATGCTTTTTGTACTTCGATCTAGACAAAGCCCTACCCGCCATCCTAAAAATGCTCAAACCAAATGGTGTGTTGGTGATTTCACATTTTTCTTGGCTACCGTTGATCTGTGATATTGCCAAGGCCAGCGAACAATTGATTTTACGCCACAACCCCAAGTGGCAGGCCCACAGTTACAGTGGACGCACCTACCCCAACTATCCGGGCATGCACCCGCAATTCCATTACAGCGGATACTTTTACTACGATGTAGAAACACCATTCACAAGAGAAAGCTGGCGTGGACGCATCCGTGCATCTAGGGGCGTGGGAGCATCAATGAATGCGGCTGAGATCGCTGCATTCGATGCCGCACATGCAGAAATGTTAGAGACAATGACCGAGGGTGATTTCACGGTGACCCACAGAATTGATGCGCACATTTTTTCAGCGGGTTCAGTTGAAAATTAGGCCTAGAAAATGCGAGGAGCGCAACAAAGCAAAGACTGGGGAAACGACAAAAAAGTCAGTCGATGCTGGTCATTGGATCACCTTCATCTACTGCGGATTTACGCCGATAAAGGTGCGCGCCACAACGCCAGCAATAGCTGGCTTCTCTAGAGTGGCCCTCAGCAGAACAATCAGCGCAGGTTTTGGTATTCGCCTGACGTCTATTGGCCTCATTAAGCTCTAAAGTAACGATCCCAGTGGGTACAGCGATAATGCCGTAGCCTATGATCATAATGAAACTGGCCACAGCCTGACCAAGCCCAGTCACCGGCACGATATCGCCATAGCCTACAGTGGTCATAGTGGCTACCGCCCAATAAATACTGTGCGGAATACTGGCAAATCCGGGGTTGATATGACCTTCTACCAAATACATAAAGGAGCCAAAGACCACCATCAACGCCAAGGCACTGGCTATGAAAACAGTAATCTTACGCCGACTAGCCGTTAACGCCTGAGCGATCAATTCGGCCTCGCCTACATAACGCGCCATCTTCAATACACGGAACACCCTGAGCACTCGCAGCACACGAACAACCAAGAAGTATTGCGCCCCGACAAGCCACAGGCTTAACAACGTTGGCAGAATGCCGAATAAATCGACAATGCCATAAAAGCTGCGAGCGTAAGCCCAAGGCTTTTCTATGCACCAAAGGCGCAAACCATATTCAATAATAAAAACAACAGTGAAAAACCATTCAAGGGCATACAAAATTTCGCCGTAACGGCTATTCAGGTTCGCCATAGAATCTAACATGACAACTATGACGCTGAGCAAAATTACTACAATCAGGGCGACATCGAAAAACCTACCCGCTGGGGTATCTGCCTCAAATATGATTGTCCGCGCTGTATCTCGAATAGAACTCATCTAATTTTCAATTTCCTTTAGGCTGTCCTACTTCGCTGCAGCCGCTGATTTTGCCGGTCCAGGCGAGCCTACTGCTGTGCCTGCATTACGCGGGTCGGCCATGCCTTCAATGCCCTTATTGCTCCGCATCACAGAGTTACCATCACCAATTTGGTAAGTCCCTGGGAGCGGCACCAACTCGTTATGGCCCCTGCGCTGGAGCGCTCTGCGGGTGTCGGCAGAAAACGCTTGGGGTTCATAAATAACCCGGGTAGGTAACCACTGATGATGAAAGCGTGGGCTGGACACGGCGTCTGACAACGACATTTTGTGCTCAAGCACATTCAAAATAATCTGCATAGTAGTGGTAATAATTGTACTGCCGCCTGGCGAACCGGTGACCAGTAGCGGTTTACCCTCTTTAACCACAATAGTCGGTGTCATGGAACTGAGCATCCGTTTGCCGGGTTCAATGGCGTTGGCTTGGCGACCAATCAAACCATAAAAGTTAGGCTCGTTTTCCTTGGCAGAAAAATCATCCATCTCGTTATTCAAAAGCATGCCCGTACCGGCAGCGACAATTTTTGTGCCGTAAGACAAATTTAATGTGGTGGTATAAGACACCGCATTGCCCATGGCATCCATAACCGATGCATGGGTAGTTTCTAAACTTTCATAAGGCACCTTACCTGACTCAATGTTTTCACTGAGACTGGCTTTAGCCGGATCAAAGTCAGCAAACCTTTCTTTGGCATAGGCCTTGGTGGTCAGTTGCGCAACAGGCACCGGGTAAAAGTCGGAATCGCCTAAGTGTTCGGCGCGATCTGCATAAGCGCGGCGCTCAGCCTCAATCATAAGGTGGATAGCCTCAGAACTGCCGTACCCCATGGCCCCCAAATCATAGTCCTCCAACATATTCAGCATTTGCACTAGCAATATGCCGCCTGAGGATGGCGGTGGCATAGAAATAATTTCGTAGCCTTTATAGGTGCCGCGAATCGCTTCACGCCAACGAGGTTGGTAATCCTCAAGATCCTTGTGGCTAATTAGACCGCTACCAGACTTCATCTCGGCAACCAGCAAGTCAGCTGTGCGGCCTTTATAAAACCCGTCCCTGCCCTTATCTCTGATGCGAATCAGAGTTTGCGCAAGATCGCTTTGAATCCAACGATCACCAATTTCATAAAGTTCTCCGTCATTAGAGAATACCGCTCGGCTTGCGGCATAAGGCGCAAAGTCTGGCTGCCTGCGCGCAAACGCATCAGCCAAATCACGATCTAGTAAAATACCGTTGGCGGCCAGATCAATGGCCGGCTGAATGACTTGAGCCCGATCCATAGTGCCGTATTTTTCCAGCACACTGAGTAACCCAGCCACACTGCCAGGAACGCCGACAGCAAGATGGGATTTAGTCGACAGCCCTTTTACTACCTTACCTTCTGAATCTAAAAACATGTCTTTGGTGGAGGCTGCAGGCGCTTTCTCACGATGGTCATTAGTAATCACGGAGCCATCGTTAAGGTGTATGACCATGAAACCGCCACCTGCCAAGTTACCGGCGGAGGGATAAGTCACAGCCAAGGCAAAACCGACGGCAACCGCAGCGTCAACCGCGTTCCCCCCTTGATCTAGTATTTGCGCACCCACTTGAGAAGCCCATGCAGATCGTGAAGCCACCATGCCGCCATCGGCAATTACCGCTTTGGGCGCCACGGCCTGGGCAATAGGGGAAAAAATGATGGCAATAAAACTTAGCGCACCAAGCAAGCGTGTGAAAGAAGATGTCATCTTGTAACCCTCTAAAATGGATAGAACTAGATAGGATTGATTCGAATTCGTACAACATTGATTGTGACTAAACCGCAACCCGGCGGCAACATATCCGTGGCCTAATCACCCCACTAAAACCCCAATCAACGGGCGCTTACCGCCACTGCTACCGTTAGTCGGTTTAAAATGCCGTACGGCAGTCATTGACAATTTCGTTAGATGAAGTCCATAACTGTTACATCACTTCAGGTCACGACAGGGGCAGCTACAAACATACTGAAAATAAAAATACTGACTAAATATACAGTATCACTTGCGCTAGGGAATATAACCGGACATAGTGCCCTCTAAATGACACTTTAGGCAGCACTATGGATCAGATCCACCCGATTACACTTCTTCGCGAAGCACGCGAAACACACACGCAAGCGGAGATCGCCGAACTTCTAAATGTGGATGTCAGAACTGTGCGCCGCTGGGAGGTTCGGGACAACGAACCCCCAGAATATCTATCTGACGCCATCAGACAACGCATTCTCCCTCTAATTGAGAATTCTTCTGATAACACTACGGCATTTAGATTCATCGACCTTTTTGCGGGCATTGGCGGAATACGGCTCGGGTTTGAAGCAAACGGAGGCAAATGTGTTTTCACCTCAGAGTGGAACAAATTTGCGCAAAAAACCTACATGGAGAATTTCCCGCAAGATACCAACCATACCTTTGTCGGTGATATCACAACTGTCGACGAACAAGACATACCGGATCATGACGTTTTACTAGCTGGCTTCCCTTGTCAGCCATTCAGCATTGCGGGCGTATCGAAAAAAAATGCAATGGGAAAACCACACGGCTTTGAATGTACAACTCAGGGCACACTATTTTTTGATGTTGCTCGCATAATTGCAGAAAAAAGACCCAAAGCATTTTTGTTAGAAAATGTTAAAAACCTTCTATCACATGATAAAGGCAACACCTTCAAGGTAATCATTGAAACCTTAGAAAAAGAACTTGGCTATGTTGTCCATTACAAGGTGATTGACGGCCAACATTTTGTCCCACAACACCGAGAACGAATACTAATCGTAGGATTCAAAGAAGAAACTGATTTCACTTGGGACGATCTGCAACTACCAGAAAAAGGCGCGGTCAAGATGTCTTCTATTCTCCACAGTCAAAACGGAGAGGAAGAAGCTGAAGAGCCGTACACCGAAGGAAGTAAGGCTAAAATCAATGCCAAATATACATTAACGCCAAATCTGTGGTCCTACTTACAAGGCTATGCAGAAAAGCATCGGAAAGCAGGAAATGGATTCGGTTTTGGTTTAGTTGATAACGACAGTGTGGCGAGAACATTGTCCGCTCGTTATTACAAAGACGGATCAGAAATTTTAGTTTCACAAGGCAAAAGAAAGCGTCCGCGAAGACTTACGCCAAGAGAATGCGCAAGACTGATGGGGTTTCCAGAGCACTTCAAAATACCTGTGAGCGACACTCAAGCCTATAGGCAATTTGGCAACAGCGTAGTGATGCCTGTAATGCAAGAGGTGGCGCGTATTATGACACCGCACATTGAACAACTGTGTAGCAAAAATTCGAGCAAGGAAAAAAACAGTATAGAATTGCTCGCTATGAACGACAGCTAGCATACTAAATAATAGACAATCTCAGCTCTGAAAAACTAGACGCCAAAAAATACAATAAGAAACAAAAACAAAACAACGCAAAAAGACAAAGACAAAGACAAAGGCAAAAATAAAGAAAAAAAGAAGAGAAAGGAGAAAGGAGAAAGGAAAAAAGAAAAAGGAAAAGGAGAAAAGTGAAAAGAGAAAAGAGAAAAGAGAAAAGAGAAAACGAGCCAAACCTCTACCGAACAAAAGTTAACGAACATTTACTGGAGAGATCACAGTGAACAACGGCTTTCTATCGAAATACTTTCAGGGCGCAGCCGCAAAAACTGTAAGCGCTGTGGAGGCCGATATGTCTAAGTCCCACCAACACGAATTTAATGGTGTCGACGCCTTGAAAAATATATTCGGAGAACCACAGGACAAACAACACTATAAAACAACATTCATCTATCTCACAGATCGCGACGAAAACATTGTCACGGAAGAAGCCACGCTCACTTGGTACGATGCTAGACAGAAAGCAAGGGAAGAAAGGGGTGTAATGCGATGGGAGTATCGCATGTATTTTTCCTCCAGAGTTGCAGCCCCGCTCGCTAACGAGGAAGACGTCCTTGTTATCGCTAAACGCAGTGATAACACGCTACTAGCGATCATTGCAGAAGCAGAAAGCACTATTGCCAAACAAGTTTTATGGCTCTTTGGGTTCACTGACAGCCTAGACCCAAACTTCTCCGTTAGTGCAACATTAAATTCAGAGCAACATCGCATAGAATTTACATCAAGACGCATCCTCGAAAGCATTGGTGTTGATGTGGAGGTAGAGGACAATGCTTTCCTAGAGGAGATGTTAGAAAAGTTCCACGGGGAGTTTCCCACCACCTTAGTTTTCTCGAACTACGCGCGTACAACAATTCCTCATGTGAATGCCCGTGACAACCACGATGGAGCGTTTATGGCATGGCTAGAGCAAGAGGAAATCCTTTTTCGAGCATTGGAAAAACACCTTATCGAAAAGCGGCTTACCCAGGGATTTGATGGCGATGTAGACGGTTTTATTGCCTACTCTTTATCTGTTCAAAATAGAAGAAAGAGCAGAGCTGGGCTTGCATTGGAAAATCATCTTGAAGCTCTATTTGCCGAATGCGACATTGTGAACACTAGAACCCCAAAAACGGAAAACAACTCCAAACCGGACTTCATTTTTCCGAGCATTGAGCAGTACTTTAACCCCAAGTTTAACGTTAACAACCTAACGATGCTTGGTGTCAAATCATCTTGTAAGGATCGATGGCGGCAAGTTTTAACAGAGGCTAATAAAATTAATGCCAAGCACCTGCTGACACTGGAGGCGGCGATCAGTAAAAATCAGACTGAAGAAATGCAAACACAGTCACTACAACTCGTTGTTCCAGCAAAAATTCACAGCTCATATAGCAGCGAGCAACAGGCTTGGTTAATGAATGTAGCCGACTTCATTCAAGTGGTGGCGACCAAGCAAAAAAACGCACTTGTATAGGCTGACTCTTAGTAAAGGACGGGCTCAAGAATGACTGAAATAAAAAGCGCTGCTGATATTAAAAAAGTGCGCCGCTTGGTACTCGACGCTCAAGGCCTTGGCCACAACCAACCTTTCGGCAAATCTCACAAAGGTGCACTGGCCGCCATAGAACACTTGGGTTACATCCAGTTAGACAGCATCAGTGTCATTGTGCGCGCCCATAACCACACTTGGTCGTCGCGGGTACCTGGCTTCACCCCGGACATGAGCAATGAACTACTAGAGGACGGCAAAATTTATGAGTACTGGGCCCACGCGGCCTCTTACTTACCCATGAAAGATTTTCGCTATTCCCTACCTGACAAAAAGTCCGTGCGCGACGGCGTGTTGCACAAAAGGCGGAGCAAAGACAGAAAGCTCATGGCCAACATCCTTAAACGCATTGAAGCAGAAGGCCCCCTTGGCTCTAAAGATTTTGAGGACACCCGTGAGAATAAGACCGGCTGGTGGGATTGGAAGCCCGCGAAAAAGGCCATTGAGGTATTGTATTTGGAAGGCGATTTAATGATCTCTTCGCGCAAAAACTTCCAAAAAACCTATGACTTAACTGAGCGTATCTTACCCAAAAATTTAGATCTAACAGAGCCCACTGCCGAGGAGTGGGCCAAGCACTTAGTCAATGAACAGTTCGCCTGCCATGGCATTGCGCACTTCAAGAGCATTGCCTATGGCCGACGAGGCGTGCAGTTACGGGCGGAAATTAAAAAACGGATTGAAGCCCAGCTTGCCAGCAATGATCTTGTGGAACTGACCCTGCCCAACGGTGAAATATACTTGGCCCCTAGGGATTTTATGGACAGGCCTCTGCCCGCTGCAGACCCAAACTTAAAAATACTTTCACCCTTCGACAACTTAGTCATTCAGCGCAAACGGCTCACTGATATTTTCGCTTTCGACTACCTCATAGAATGCTATGTACCGGCTGCAAAACGTCGTTATGGATATTTCTCGCTGCCCCTGTTATTCAAAGATCAAATGGTTGGGCGGATAGACTGCAAAGCCCTCCGCGCAGAAAAAACACTGCGGGTGAATGCAGCATTCATTGAAGTTGATGAGAAAATGCAGCCTCAAGTGTGCCGAGCATTAGCCAAAGCCTTAGATACATTTTCGGCCTTTCAAGGCTGCGACAAAGTAGTGATTGAAAACGTAGTGCCCCAAAGCTGCGCGTCAGCATTACAAAGGGCACTGGCCTAAAAAGCGCACTACGCTGACCATGACGGCGGATTAAGAGACTGATGGCAACCTCGGCTGACAAGCCCAAACGTCAGAGCAGATAAAACTTGCCTTCAGCGCAAGTTTTTACAGTTATCCCGCCGTTGCACGGATATACTGCCGCGCTGTTTATTCAGCCCGAAACGCAAAAAAAGCCGAAAAGCCCGCAAAAGCCAAAAGAAAGACCCTACACATATGACTCTACTTCGCTGCGACAACCTAAATATCCATTTTGGTGACTACCCTTTATTGACCGACGCCAATTTTTCCATAGAGCCCGGCGAACGCGTGTGCCTCATTGGTCGCAACGGCGCGGGCAAATCCACTTTATTAAAAATTATTTTGGGCGAAGTGCCACCAGACACCGGTGTTATGCACCGCAGAGATAATTTAACCGTAAGCGTACTAGAGCAGCAGCTGCCCGCAGCGGAAAACCTGACTGTTCTAGAAGTGGTTCAACAAGGACTAGGCGAGCTCATTGAGCTGATAGAACGTTTTAGCGAAATCAGTGCCACTGCGGAGACTGCTAAAGACCTTGAAGAAATGGAGATCATGCAGTCGCGGATTGACACGCTGGGCGGCTGGCAGCCTGAGCAACAGGTAGATGCAATTATCACCCAGCTCGGCTTACCGCGAGATTCCTACATGTCGGAATTGTCCGGCGGCTGGCGGCGCAGAGTGGCACTGGCACGCGCACTGGTGTGCAAACCCGATTTGCTGCTGTTAGACGAGCCCACCAACCACTTGGATATATCCACCATTGAATGGTTGGAACACGAAGTGCGAGGCTATCAGGGCAGCGTTATTTTCATTACTCACGACCGCGCATTTTTACAGCGCCTGGCCACCAGAATTGTTGAAATTGATCGCGGCCAAATCATTTCTTGGCCCGGCGACTACGCCAACTACCTGCAGCTCAAGGAACAAGCCAACGAAGAGGAAGAAACCCGCAACGCGTTGTTCGACAAGCGCCTGGCACAAGAAGAAACCTGGATCAGGCAAGGTATTAAAGCGCGTAGAACCCGCAACGAAGGCAGAGTGCGCGCATTGGAAGCCATGCGCCGAGAGCGTGGGCAGCGCCTCAATCAATGGGGTAAAGCTAAGATCGAAATTTCCAGCGCCGACGGCTCTGGCAAAAAAGTCATTGAAGCGAAAAATGTCACCCACGGTTATGGCGGCAATGAGCTGCTGCAAGATTTCAACTTACGCGTTATGCGTGGAGACCGCATTGGCATCATTGGCAACAATGGCGTGGGTAAATCAACGTTACTGAAAATACTCTTGGGCCAGCTCACCCCAGACACCGGCAGCTCAAAAGTGGGCACCAACCTGACCATTGGCTACTTTGACCAAGTCAGGCAAGAGCTGGAATGGGACAAGAGCGTTGCTTGGAACGTGGGCGAAGGCAAAGACAACATCACCATTAATGGGGTCGACAGACATGTTGTTGGCTACCTGAAAAATTTCCTCTTCACCGCAGCTCGCGCCATGACCCCGGTTAGTCGCTTATCCGGTGGCGAGTGCAATAGAGTACTGTTAGCGAAACTGTTTACGCAGTCGAATAACTTTTTGGTCTTAGACGAACCCACCAACGACCTCGACATAGAAATGTTGGAAGTGTTGGAAGAAAAGTTGGTTGAGTACGATGGCACGCTCATTATTGTCAGCCACGACCGCGACTTTATGGACAATGTGGTGACCAGTACCTTGGTCTTTGAAGGCGACGGCAATGTGGTGGAATATCAGGGCGGCTACAGTGATTGGGCGGCGCGTGGAAAATCGCTGAATATCAACGATACACCGGATTTACCCGACCAGCCAGCTCTCGCGGAAAAAACACCTACAACCAGCAGCCAGGCCACCGCGCCCAAAAGCAAAGTAAAACTCAGTTATAAAGTACAACGTGAACTGGACCAGTTGCCGAAGAAAATAGAAGAGCTGGAGCAAAAGCTGGCAACCTTGCAGAGCGCCATGGCGGATCCGAGTTTTTACGACAAACCTTTTAGCGAAACAGAACCGCTGTTGAAAGAGGTCGCCGAAGTTCAAGCAGAGCTAGATACCGCTACCGAGCGTTGGATTGAGTTAGAAGAAATGTGCGGCTAAATGCCGGTCAAGTAGGTGGTCTGGCCATCCCTTAGCCCAGCCTCACGCCGCTGTCCCCCATCAGCATCACACCTTAGCGGAGCAACATTTGCTCGGTGACTTCCACACAAGTACCGTAGTGACTTTTCAGCATGAGTACGCCGCCTTGGCGATAAAGTAATAGACCGTCCAAAAAATCCACCGGCGCGGCAGACAACGATTCCAAACCGGCGCCGTGCCGCACGGTATAAACGGTCATGTCATGGGTGACACATAAATCTAACTGTTTAGCACCCGCCTCAACTGGCTCAATGGGCTGGGCGTCTAACTTACCCAGCAGCACTTCCAACACCATGGCCACCGCTTGCTGCGGACGCATCATGACATCTGGCGCAATATCGCCGTCAAACCAAGTTTGGATATAATTGGTCAAGCCCCCTGCGGACCTCAAGCCCTTCCACATGCGGATTTGATCTAAGGCATAAAACACACCCAGCGCTTCCAGCGGTCGGGCCTTGCCGCCTTGCAACAAATCTAGACCGGACTCCTGTCTACGCGCGTTCATACCCGCCAAAACAAACTCACCGGTCTCTATGCAACGGTGGGGTGGGCTGGCGTAGGCTCGGCAGTTAATACCCGCAGACAAATTTTCACCTAACTTTTTTGCCAAGCCACGGCCATGGTCAGTGAGCGGATTTTCAAGATCATGTATATCGCGGCGAAACTCTCTGGCTGAGTGACGCATAAGCAACACCCCGCGCTCTACGCCTTGAGCAAATGTTTCATTCACCATGGCGGCAGTAGTAATGCCATATTGATCATGATGGGTGCTTAAATCGTGCTGATTATTCGACATGTCTGGTTTGTTCTTACTTCAAAGCGTGTATTACTATCCTAGCTGGAGTGGGAACTCAATTGTTATGCTCAAATCCAAGAGCGCACGCACATCGAGACAGGCCTGAACAGGCCAAGGAGAAGAGGATGAGTCGATTAGAAGGAAAAGTTGCCGTAGTCACAGGCGCAGGTAGAGGCATTGGCCGAGAAATCGCATTACTTATGGCCGCCCAAGGCGCAAAGATTGTGGTCAACGATTTAGGCGGCAATACCGACGGCACCGGCACCGC
>QXZU01000190.1:21713-40919 GCA_009886205.1 K189A clade bacterium
AGATGATTCGTGAAACAAGCCTTTGGCCACACCGCCATGATCGCCGACGATGTGGTGGCGGAAATCCGCGCTGCAGGGGGCGAAGCAGCCTCAAATACCGATTCTGTAGCCGACGTTGCCGGTGGTGAAGCCTTAACACAATGCGCCTTGGACAACTTTGGCGGCATGGACATATTAGTCAACAACGCGGGCATTCTGCGCGACAGAACTATATTTAAAATGAGCGAAGCCGATTGGGACGCTGTCATTGCCGTGCACCTAAAAGGCCACTATTGCTGCACCCGCCCATTTGCCAACTACATCCGAGCGGAAAACAGAACCGGATGCAGAATCATCAACTTTTCTAGCGTCTCAGGACTCTTCGGTAACTTCGGTCAAGCAAACTACGCCGCAGCAAAAGCAGGCATTGCTGGATTTTCCAGAGTCATGGCGCTGGAACTTGCCAAGTATGGTTGCACCAGCAATACCATTTCACCCGGCGCGTTAACTCGCATGACCATCCCACTGCGCGAAAATCGCGGCGAGAAAGTCGAAGAGGATGATATGGCCTCAGGCGGCCCCCAACATATTGCCCCCATCTGCGCATGGATCGCTGGCGAAGAGGCAGCAGGCATTACTGGGGAAATATTCCACACAGGCCGAGGCGGTGTATCCATTATGCAGCAGCCAAAAATCATCAAACAATTCCAAAAGAAAACCGGCGTTTGGAGCATGGACGAATTGGACCAAATTGTGCCGGACTTAGTTGCGGCGAAAAAAGCCAACGCCATTGCAGCAAATATAAGTGCAGAACCCATTGAGGTTTGAGGCAATCATAGCCGACGCTTTGGCCCACCTTTAACACAGCGTGTGAAAAAGTTTATGCAAATGAGAAAACAGGCGCTCTACATTGGAGCCTAAGCCCATCCTTATTGCCGGCGGTGGCATTGGCGGTGTAACAACCGCCCTTGCCCTAGCGCAGCACCAAATTCCTGTCATCTTGTTTGAGCAAGCGGCAGAATTTTCTGACGTTGGCGCTGGCATTCAACTGAGCCCAAACTGCTCGCGAGTACTGCGCGCTCTGGGCCTAACCCAAGCGTTAGATGACCAAGGCTTTCTGCCTCAGTACACCCAGTTTAGACATTGGCGTAGCGGCAAAATAATTTCCGAAACCAGTCTTGGCAAATCCGCCGAACAAACCTATGGCGCACCCTACTATCATTTTCATAGAAGTGACCTGCTAAATTTATTGGTAGACGCGGCGGCGGCCCAACCCCTGATCCAGTTGAAACTAAGCAGCCGCATAGAATCTATTGAGCAAATCGATAACGGCGTAAACGTTTTGGTCAACGGAGCAACTCATACTGGCCGCGCGCTTATTGGCGCAGACGGCATTCACTCCAAAGTCCGAGAAAGCCTATTCGGTTTGCAGTCACCAACATTCACCGGCAATGTGGCTTGGCGCGCATTGGTGCCCACAAGTCGCCTACCCGAAAATCTTATTCAACCCGCCTCTACAGCTTGGTGGGGGCCGGGAAAACACTTTGTTCATTACTATGTGCGCGGCGGCACCATGGTCAACTGCGTCTGCGTGGTTGAATCTAAGGAATGGCAAGATGAGTCTTGGAGTATCAACGGCCACTTCCCAGACCTAGCCGCAGAATTTGCCGACTGGCATCCGACCATAAACACGCTGTTAGAGAATGTAGACAAGCAGAACCTTTTTAAGTGGGGCTTATTCGACCGCCCACCCATGGACCAATGGAGCATTGGCAGAGTCACGCTGCTGGGCGATGCCTGCCACCCCACCCTGCCCTTTATGGCCCAAGGCGCTGCTATGGCCATTGAAGATGCCGCGGTGATAGCCGCTTGTTTAAATCAGCTACAAGATCCAAGCGCCGCATTTTTGCGCTACGAAAAGTTGCGTAAAAAACGCACCGCCATGATTCAGCAATTGTCTCGACGTAATGCTAAGGTTTTTCACCTGAAAGGTATTGCCGCGTGGGCACGTAACAGGGCCGCAAAACGCGCAGGCGGTAATACAATGAAAAAATTATACGGCTTTGACGCCCTCAGGGTTTTTAAAGACTAGTGCTACTAGGAGCGGTAATAAATGAAACAGCACATTAGATGCTAGGAAATGGGTTTTAGACGAGGTCTTGCTCCGGCTCTTTGAAAAAGAGCCAAGCGACTGCCAAACAATAGCCAAACAATAGCCAAAAAAGAGCCAAACAAAAACGCACAGGGGAAAATTAATGAGCGAGCAAACCAACCCAAACAAAGTGGAAGGACTCCATCACTTGGCCATCTGTACAGCAGATATGAAGGGCCAAATTGAATTCTTCACGGACAAAATGGGCATGCAATTACAGGCACTGTATTGGATGCACGGTGTAGAAAATACCTGGCATGGTTTTTTACGCTTGAACGATGAAAGTTCACTTGCCTTTGTCTCGAATCCAGACATACCCAATATTCCAACGCAACTGGGCGCAACCCACGCGGGCAACCCCGGCGCAAATTCAGCGGCGGGCACCATGCAACACTTAGCCTTTAAGGTAAAAGACCACACTGAGTTGATGGCCATGCGCGACCGTTTGCGCTCGAAAGGCGTGCCCGTACTTGGACCTTTAGACCACGGCATGTGTGTGAGCATGTACTTTGCCGGACTAGAAAATTTGTCTTTGGAATTGTCTTACTCGGCGGAGCCCATCAACAACGAACTATGGATTGATCCAGAGGTTGTAGAGCTAGCGGGTATTTCGGCGGAAGAGCTGGCGGGTTACAAAAACCCCAACACATTTTCTGACAGCCACGGCAGCATTGGCCAACCTGCAATAAACAATTCTACTGGCCCGCACATGACCAACTACCCACCCGGGGTATATGAGAAATCTATGCAAATACCGGATGAAATCGCCTTAAATATGGTAGAAAGTAAGCCGCCGGTTAGCCCCTAATATGCCCTCCCGGGAACAAAATAAAATACTGGTTAAAGATCGCATTATCCAAGCAACTCAGTCTTTGTTGGACAACCATAAGAGTGAAGGGATTAGTGCGATCAGCAGCCGACAGATCGCGTTGGACGCGGGCATAAGCTACCAAACCCTGTACAACCACTACTCGTCCCAAGCGCAAATTTACGCGGCATTACTTAAAGAAAAATCTGCGCCACTGAGCCTGCAGCTAGATCTGGAGGTTAAGAATTACGAACAAGATTTAGCGGCAACGTTTGCTGTAATCGACACTCAGCGCTTGGCGCATATCACCCCGGCAGATAAACCCATATGGCAGTTCATCGCCAATAATATGCATACCAATGTGGAAAGTACCGTGCATGGTGAAGGCACTGAAGAAACGTCACTGATTTCGATACTAGACCCGCAAGTGTACGAGCGAACTCACCGCTTGCTGCATATGGCTCAAGGCATGGGGCATTTGCAAACTCAAATTGACCTGCAGCTACTGGCCTATACACTCATTTGTCTGACCGACTACGCACTAACACGCTACTTAAGGTCCTCGAAAGTCAGTAAAGGGCCCATTCTACAAACAACTAAAGAGCAATATGCTTTAGTGCTTTCGAACCTCGGCAGAGCTTGAAATTACTGTACGAGATTTAGGTGTGCGCATTAGAGCCTAAAGTCGTTATGAACATTATCCAACCAAGGAAAAACCGGACTTCAACAGACCACATTACCTACCCTAAGTTAAATACCATCCCGCCACATTACGTGATTGATCGTATTAAGAATGGCACTCTATATGGCGTTCAGGAGGGGGATACTTGGTATGTGATTGAGGAAGAATACCGGCCAACTCCCAAGGTCCAAATTACGGACATCAAGGTACCTTTTGGCTCTTTGGTTGTGCTTAGTTTACAGACCTTTGTCATTTCTATCGCGTTTTCGATTGCTGTTTGGTTGGTGTTTTTGACCAGTCAGTCCGGGCGCTAGAAGCGATAGTCTCTATGCGCGCTTGGCTTGCAGAGTAATCTCAATGCCAAGATTGTCGAGCAATCGCTTTAGAGTGCTCCAGTTCGGCGATGCGGCACCAGAGAAGATCTTGTAAAGACTTTCACGGCCCAAACCCGTTTCTTGGGCGACTGTACTAACGCCTTTGGATTTCACTGCGTTGCCTATCGCAATCAGAAACATGCGAGGGTCATCGTCGTGATATGCGTCATTGATGTAGTCGGCTAATTCCGCGTCAGTGTGCAGAAAGTCTTTTATGTCGAGTGGCTTTGTTTCAGTTTTCATAGTGTTGCCTTCAGTTTTTTAGCTAGTGCAATATCTTTGCTCTGCGTTGATTTCTCACCGCCGCAGAGCAGTACAACAACGGTCTGGTCTTTGATTGTGAAGTAGACGCGATAGCCTTTGCCCAAGCGTACTTTTAACTCACTAACTCCGTTAGCGACGCTTTTGTATTCACCAAAAGTTCCGGTGGCAATTCTATCAAACCGCGCCAATATCGCTTTTCTAGCTGCGTGATCTTTGACGCCTTTGATCCACTTACTGAAAACCGATGTTGTTATGATTTCGTATTCCATGAGTCTATTGTATCCCCAAGGATACAGCAAGGACTTACCATTCATCCCTTGAATCAACTGTTCATCGGATAATTCAAAGAGAACATATATCCCGCCAAGTGCGGTTTTTTTATGCCAGTAATTGAGGGAGCTACATGTCTTTACTCGATGACGCAAAGAAAGAGGCATACCCCCGACAAACCACTTCGCAGAAGCACACCTATTTTCTTGAGTTGCGCCACCCTCTATTTACGTCGCCTATTCGGTTTGCAAATCATGATGTGAATATTGAGAACTTAGAACTTGAAGCGACCGCGCCAGCGAATGCCGGTGAACCGTTTACGTTCATCTGGACAAGAGTTATAACGCAATATGCCTGACCTAAAGCCTTGCATCTTTTTATAGGCCCACGTTTTTTACAATCTAACGTTTTGACATAGTCCGTCGCTAACGGCTGATTTTTGAGGCTAACGCCTATTTTTGCAGGCTAACGCCTATTTTTGGAGGCTAACGCCTCGGTCTAAAAGAAACGATGTTTTCGCCGGTAATCACTTCTTGCTTGGGCTGAATCAGCATTTCCCAGGTAATTGTGTTGTTGTTTTCACGAAAGAAACCGCGGCAGCCAATGCCAGTGTCTACAAGAAACAGCGCCATGGTGCCTGACTGAGTTTGCGCCTCGTTCCAAACCAAGGCCAAATTCGGTTCACTCTCTAGCTTCGCTATGCCATCTAATGCAGCCGTTAAGATGCGCGCATCAATGACATAGGTGCCCACATCGTTAGGCGCAATACGAATTGAAATAGGACCTTGGCCAGCACCGGACAAATCGCCCGTAAGGGTAAAGCCGTCTTCGTCTTCGACAATTTTTAGCGCAAGCTCTAGGCCCACGCCCAAGGTTGCACCGTCAACTAAAACACTGCCTTTACCTATCCAATCGCCTTTTTTAACAATCAATACTTTCTCCATGCATAATTTTTTCAATCATTTGTGTTTTTACCTTCAAGGGTGCGCGACCATCAACCGCTACTGCAGTGCCTGAATTGCCAGCGCAGGGCCAATTATCTGATGACATCGCGAATCTTTATTCCGCGCGCTGTTCACCCAAGTAGACACCGGGCTGCCATGCAACGGCACCGGTAATTTAGACGCGAACAACGGTTCCAATTCCTGAGTGGGTATCGCCATATCCAGCCAAGACTTAGCCTGCTCTTGAGTCAAAAATATTGGCTGCCGGTGATGTATCGCCTGCATTTGTTCATGGGCCGCAGTGGTTAACAGGGTAAAACTATACAGACTTGCTGCCCCTCCAGCAGAACCTCGAGGTGACCAGCAATCCCAAAGGCCGGCCAGCAAAAGCGTTTGCTCACTTTGGCCATGAATAAGATACGGAACTTTTTGACCTTGCTCGCGGCACCACTCATAAAAGCCGCTTACGGGCACCACGCAGCGCTGCTTTGCATAAGGCCCGCGAAAAGCAGGACTGGTAGCTGCCGTTTCCGACTTAGCATTAAACATACTGTACTGGGTACTGGGTTCTCTGGCCCATGACGGCGTTAACCACCAACGCATACTGGTCAGCTCAACACGCCCCTGCTCGTTCATACGCAACACGGGAATATTCTCAGTGGGCGCAGCGTTAAAATTGTCTTCCCCTGAGTAAGCTTCACCTAAGAACTCTAACAACATCTGAGTTAGGTCACTGGCACGAATATTAAGACGTCCGCACATAGTTAGCTTTGGTGCTTACCCAGCTCCCAGCCCGCCTCTTGTAGCTGACTCTCGCCAAAAGAGGTCGGCACCTCCTCTAACGCCGTGGCCACGGTGTCATTCCAACGATTAAGAAAACCAAAGGTAGAAATCACAGCCACTATTTGCGTGATTTGGCGCTGACTAAAGTGCGGCTGAAGCGCGTCAAAATGACTTTTTTCGGCGCCATTGGGCACTTGCCCAGCAGCCAGCGCTAGACCCACCACCGCACGCTCGGCGTCACTGAAACAATCCGCTTCGGCATAATTAAGCACCTGCAAAAGTTTCTCGCCTTGAGCGTCAGGTTCGTCGCTCATACGTTTGCTGTTGTGGCCCGTATGGGCCTGACAATAACGACAGCCTGCGCTGACACTCACCGAGAAGGCAATCAGTTGCAGCAATGCCGACGGCAGATTTTCTTCCGGCGCATTTTGCTCTGGCACAATCTTCAGCATATTTTCTAGCAGCGCCTTGGTGTCGCCACCCATTACGGTGCCGAATAGTATGGAGAACGCCACCGGCAACTGGCGCATATGGGCCATTGTTCGAACACTATTCGGTACAAAGCCCATGGTTGCTTCGGACATAGCTAAAACTGGTTTCAGTTCGTCTAGCTGATCTATATCTAAGGGTGGAATATGTGCCACGGTAGGTCTCCCAATTTTTAATAAAAGTGCTTCGCAAAAGATCCTTAACAAAGGTGCTCTGCAACGGCTGCTCTATAACGAATGCACAACAATTTGTTCTGCTTCACCATTGATTTTGCAAAGCGCCGCATTCAGTAGGGTTCATCTTGGCGTTAAACCCTGAGCATCACAACTCCCAGAGCAACGATTAAAACGTGTTTGTCCCCTCACTTGCTTTAGCAACTTTTGCCACGCCGGCAACCTGCCTTATAAAGGATGATTTGCACAGCGGTTTCACGCCGTTTACCGTACTATCGCAACGGTATGGTCAGCACTGGTATCGCCAGGCGACCCAGCCGACCACTCTATAGCGAATTTTGGTAGTTACATTATGACCAGTACCCCAGCCTATCCGGGAACCGCAGATGCGCCCCTCAATCCACCTCTCAATCCACCGAAGGCACAACGCCGACCACATAGCTTTACCCACCATAATCACGTTGTAGAAGACCCTTACGCATGGCTTAAAGACGCGGGCTATCCCAATGTCAGTGACAGCGAAATTTTGCAATATTTGAATGAGGAAAATACTTACTTTGAGGCGTTTTTTGCCCCTCACAGCGAACTTGTGAATACCCTTTTCGAAGAACTAAAAGCGCGCAAACCAGAGCAAGAGGAAAGCGTACCCTTTGTTGAAAACGATTTTCACTACCAATGGCGCTTTGCCAAAGGGGCCCAGTACCGTACTTGGTATCGCAGCCCATCAATAACTGCTACGACAGATTTGGACGCCCAGTGGGAAACACTGTTAGACGAAAATAATTTGGCCCAAGACCACGAATACTTTCGTTTGGGCGCGCTTACCGTAAGCCCTGATGGGAAAAAACTCGCTTACAGCGTGGATACCAATGGCAGCGAGCGTTATCAGTTGCATACCATTGATTTAGCTACCCGGCAGGCATTGACGCCAAGTATCGAAAACTGTGCCGGCGAACCCGTGTGGAACAGTGCCAGCGACGGCTTTATTTATTTAACCGTTAACGAGCAATGGCGGCCCAACAAGGCATCCTTTCGAAATCTCAATGCAACTGCCACTGAACCTGAAGATACTGTCATCATGGAAGAGGCTGATGAGTCCTTCTTTCTCAGCGCAGATCTCAGCCAAAGTCAGCAATTGGTGTTTTTACATTGCGGCGACCACGTCACCACAGAAGTACATTACCTACCCACGGCAAACCTGCTTGCCGTGCCTAAACTTATTAGCAAACGCACATCAGGCCATGAATATTATGTAGACCACCAAGGTGACGATGCTCAGTCGGGGCGGCTGCTGATCAGAAGCAACCTACGTCAGGCTAACTTCGACCTATATGAGGTTGCTTTAACCCACTCAGCCACCAACTCATCAATGCAACTAGGCCAAGCAAATTGGCAAAGTATTGTTACTGGAGACGAGCGCACTTACCTAACCAATCATATGGTTTTTAAGGCGCATTTATTTGTTGAAGTGCGCATAGACGGCTTAGATCAAATGATGGTTGTAGAGCAAAATGGCGACAGTCATTTTATTCAAATGCCAGAAGAATCTTATTCACTGGGTTTTGGCACCAATGCCGACTACGGAGCAAACTTCTTGCGCCTAAGCTACACCTCAATGGTGACGCCAAATACTGTTTATGACTACGCCTTGGACACCAGAGTTTTACAGCAACGCAAAGTACAGCAAGTACCCGGCGGCTATGACGCGAAAAACTTTGTTACTCGGCGGCTCATGGCCACAGCCCGAGATGGGACCCAAGTGCCCATAAGTTTGGTGCAACGTAACGACACGCCAGTAGACGGCAGCGCGCCCCTTTATCTTTACGGTTATGGCGCTTACGGCCATGCAATTGCGCCGGCCTTCTCCAGCAACATCATTTCGCTACTCGACCGAGGCTTTACCTTTGCCATTGCGCATATTCGTGGCGGCGATGATTTGGGCTATCACTGGTATACCGAAGGTAAATTGCAACAACGGACCAACACATTTAACGACTTTGTTGATTGCGCAAAACACCTAGTAGAAACCCAATACGTCGCAGCGGGACGCATTGCTATTGGCGGCGGCAGTGCAGGCGGCGAGCTAATGGGCGCGGTTGTTAATCAAGCCCCAGAACTCTTTGGCAGCGTGGCCGCCCACGTACCCTTTGTGGACGTACTCAATACTATGCTTGACGCGGATCTACCTTTGACACCAATGGAGTGGCCAGAATGGGGCAACCCAATTGAAGATGCTGAGGCGTTCTCATTCATTCAATCCTATTCGCCCTACGATCAGGTCAGCGCCCAAGACTACCCACCGATAATGGTCACAGCCGGATTAAACGACCCACGCGTGACCTATTGGGAACCGGCAAAATGGGTGGCGAAGTTGCGTCACGTTAAGACCGACAACAATGTATTGATATTGAAAACCAATATGGGTGCCGGACACGGCGGTCAATCAGGACGCTTTACCGCGCTGAAAGAGTTGGCTGAAGAATATGCCTTCTTTTTGCTCACCTTAAATATAAAGTAGGCATCAAGTGAGCATTACGTAAGCAATAAAAAGACATCAGGTAACGATCGAACCAAGTCGCAAGAAACAGATCTTCGTCAGTGCGGCTAGGAGAGTTGGTCTCTTAGCCCTTGGCGAAATTCCGGCGCGGCAATTTCAATCAGCGCCTCAAATCGCGCTCGGTTGGGCAAGTGCTTAAGATGCGCCACACCAAACTCGGTGACCACTATATCTACATCAGTGCGGAGAGCCGTGACCATTTCAACCTTCGGCACTATCCGCGAAACAGTGCCCCCTCTTGCGGTGGCATTCATAGCAACAATAGAGCGCCCGCCTTTAGATGCTTTGGCTGCGCGCATAAAATCCACAGAACCACCGGTGCCAGAAATCTGTCTGCCGTTAGCAACCTCAGCATTAACCTGTCCAAACAGATCCACTTCTACCGCCGAATTGATAGAGACAAAATTCTCAAGCTGACGGATAGCCTGCACCTCATGCGTATGGTCCGCACAGCGAAAACTCACATCACTGCGCGCACTAAGCCATGTCATTAGCTCAATACTGCCTAACGCCATACCGGTAACATGCTGGTGTCTATCAATGGCCTTAGCCGCTCCAGTGATGTTGCCTGCTTGAATAAGCGCCATGCCGCCGTCGTCGATTAAACCACCATGCAAACCTAGGTCATTCTTGTTGCCAAGTTGCGACAAAATGGCTGCAGGAATAGCGCCAATGCCGGTTTGCAGGCAGTCACCATCGCCAACCAAATCCGCCACCAGTGCACCAATCTGTAAAGCCGCCTCATCTATTTTTGGCACCGGCATCGCAGTTAAGGGTCGATTCGTTTCAAAAAGGTGGTCAATCTGCGCAATATTAATTCGCGCACTGCTTGCCGGTGCAACAAAGCCGGTGTTTAGTTCCGCAATAATCACTTTGGCGGATTGCATCACCCCTTCATGAAAATCTACATTCGGCCCTAAACGTAAAATACCCTCGGCGTCTTTGGCCACCTGAACGAGATACACATCTACATTATGCGCAAGGTAATCAAATACAGCGCGCATCTGCATGGGCAAATAATTGACCCGTTCAAGATCCGCCTTAGCAAGCGTCGCGGTCATAAAAAATGTGGTTAAGGTAGCTGTGGCATTCCATGAGGTGAAATCTGTGCCATTGAGACCGGGCAGGGGAAATTGAATAAATTCCAAATTTGCTGGCAAATCTACTTCAGCCATGGCGTTCAACAAACCCGTAGGCTCATTACTGCTGCCTGCAACATAAATACGCTGGCCGGGTTGAATAAGCTGAGACAGTTTTTGTTCTAAGTTAGACATAATTTCTTATTACTATTTTGCAAAAGAGTAAAGAGTAGTCACTTGGACTGATGAAGAAAAAGCAGATAGCCATAGGCGCCCACATAATAGGCTGGGGGAAACCACATGGGCCAAAGGGTCACAAACGTATCAGGCCCCATTGGCAGGCCCAGATAACCATGACGGATCAACAAAAAGCCAAAGGCCATCAGCAAGCCTGCAACAAAGGCCAAGGACAAACCTTGCTGAGGAGAAAAAAGCACGCACACAAACCCACCACTCATGCCGCCCAACCACACTGGCCCGAGTAACGCGAGTATGATCGGCAGACCTAGAAAAAGGTCGGTACTGACCGTCCAAACAAACAGACCCAGAGACAGCGCTACGCCCGTCCGTAAAAATAACAACAATGTCAGCACGCTGAGTCCAGTAGAATGAGCAAGGTTTATAATAAACGCATTTAGCGCGGTTCTATAGCAAAGCTGTTACGGCTCGCCAGCTTTAGCGGCTGTTTCATTCGCACCAAAGCGCAATACAACGCTACAATGTGGGAAAGAAAAACCAGAATCTTCCCTCAACATCAGTCCAACTGGCAGTAGGGTTTGCGGTTAAGGACAATACATTGCTGATTTATAGTCACCCTGAATACCAGAACCACCAAGTTGCTGATGGTCATGCAGAATGCCCAGAACGCCTCAGCCATCTACTGGCTCACTGGGACAAAATTTCCCTTAGCCAAGACCTTAATTTTGTCCAGCCCCAAGCCGTTTCCACCGATAGGCTATTAGCCGCGCACCCCAAAGCCCACTTAGACTTTATCGAACAAATGTCACCTTTGGATGGCGAAGCAATTGTGCCCCTAGACCCAGATACTTGGCTGGGACCACACAGCCGCAACGCAGCTCTTTTGGCTGCTGGCGCATTATGCAGTGGGGTGGACGCTGTATTAGCCAATGAGGATACCCGAGTATTCTGCGCGGTCAGGCCTCCGGGACACCATGCGGAAATAGACAGCGCCATGGGCTTTTGTATCTTTAACAGTGTTGCCGTTGGTGCAATGGCAGCGCTTGAACACGTTGATATAAACCGGGTAGCCATCCTCGACTTCGACGTTCACCATGGCAATGGCAGCGTAGACATTTTTAAAGACCGTCCAGAGGTATTGGTTTGTTCAAGCTTCCAACACCCCTACTACCCAAACCGCCATGCGGACACCCAGCGAACAAATATAGTCAACACGCATCTAGAGGAGGGCAGCAATGGCAACGACTTTAGACGCGCCATTGAGAAGAGCTGGCTCCCCGCCATTGAGCAACATAAACCGGATTTAATTTTTGTTTCCGCAGGCTTCGACGCCCACCAACTAGACCCACTGGCATCGCTAAATTTACTCGAGGAGGATTTTATTTGGGTCACCAACCTCATCACCAGCGCTGCCAACCAATACGCCAAGGGACGAATCATTTCTACGCTTGAAGGCGGCTATCACTTAGATGCGTTGGCACGCTCTGCAACGGCGCACATTCTGGCGCTGGCCAATTAGCAAAAAAAGACACTTTTGGGTCAATACAGCCACGCTCTAAAAGGGTTTTTCTACCGTTGATCGTGCAACGTTCGCCAGCCGACACCCGCTATTCTTAATCTAGGTTTCTCAAATTTGAAAAGAGAGACCTTTCGTGAACAAATCTATTTCAGCTGTATTCATCACAGCCACTGTACTTTTCGTCTTTGGATTTCTCTATTGGGCAGTGAATCCCCTGCCTTATTCAGCCCTAAATCAGGTCAAAAGTGAGGGCATCAGCCAACTGACTGTGGCAAAGCTGTTTCCGGAAAGTGGCGCATATCTTATACCCGGCCCCGGACCCAAGTCCCAAGAGCGGCTAGAAAAAGGGCCGGCAATCCTGCTCAGCATTGATCATACGCCTAGCGCAGAAGGCGCGCCGTTAGATCTATTTATCGGTTTTTTGCACAACCTAGCCACCGCTTTTTTACTGGCACTTATTCTTAGCAAGGTTAAGGAAAACGGGGAGCGGATGAAGGTTGTTATAATCAGCGGCGTGTTAGCAACCGTACTCATTAACGGCAGTGAAGTGATCTGGTGGTTTCAACCCTTGAACTGGGTGGCGTACCACGCGCTGTACTACATACTCTACTTCAGTATCGCTGGCGCATTGTTGTGTCGTTTACTGCCTAGTGAGGAGGAGACTACTAACGAATAGCGGGGCGGAGGCTGGCTAACAGATGGTCTGATGAGACGCTATAACCTCATCAGACCTGCATTGGCTGGATACTGATATTGGTACTAAACGCGACCCAAACTTTGTCCACCGCCATCGCAATAGAGGCGCTCGCCTGTTAGGTAAGAATTTTGCTCACCCACTAAAAAGCGCACCACATTAGCCACGTCATCCGGCTGACAAACACGACCAAACGGCATGCTCTCATCTAGTGAGCGAATGTCTTCTACCCCCTGAACCGCATGAATCAAACGTTGACCCATATCTGTGTCCACTAGACCGGGTGCGACTATGTTGACGCGAATGCCGTGAGGGCGCTCTTCCTTGGCCAAGGTATAAGCCAAGGCTTCCATTGCGGTTTTGCCCATATTGTAGGGCGCACCATGACTGCCTAAAGAACGGGTAGCCACACTGGAGATCATAATGATGTCGCCACGGGCTTCACCGCGCATCTTGGGTATAACCAGCCCCGCCAGATAATGGGGTCCAAATGCGTGGGTTGCTATCACCCGGCGCATTTCAGCAGGCTCAGTGTCTACTACCGCTTGGCCACGGCTAGCAATGCCCGCATTATTGATTAAGATGCTGATGGCACCAAAATCGGCCTCAATGGCCGCAACCATTTCTGCATCTTGATCATAGTCGTCTACTGATGCGGCGTAGGCCTTTGCCTTACCCCCCGCAGCAACAATCTGATCAACCACCTCTTGAGCAGACTCCGCGTCCCGACGATAATTTACCGCGACGGTTGCACCGTCTGCGGCTAATGCCAACGCTATACCGCGGCCAACACCACGACCGCCGCCTGTGACCAAGGCCACTCTTCCTGATAATGACATTTCCTCTCCCTGTATATTTTTACGCTGGCCAAATTTCTTTAGCCATAAACTTGGTTACTGGCCTTTAAATTCCGCATCACGCTTTTGCAAGAATGCCGAAACGCCTTCACGAAAATCTTCTGAGCGGCCCGCTTCGTTCTGCAACTGTGCTTCTAGCTCTAACTGCTGCTCATAAGAATTAGACCAAGTCTGCCAATAGGCTTTGCGGATAAGGGTTAGCGAGCGAGGTCCGTTAGCCAGGCGCTGAGCTACTTCTAAAGCACCTTTCTCAAGGCTTTCACCGTCTTCAAATAATCGATTTACCAACCCCCATTCTTGGGCTTGTTCTGCGCCTAAGCGCTCGGCCAACATGGACAACTCCATAGCTCGGCCCCAGCCAATCATACGCGGCAGCAGGAATGTAGCGCCGCCATCTGGAATTAGGCCAATGCGTGCAAAGGCCTGCAAAAAGAACGCATTTTTAGAGGCGCAAACAATGTCGCCCATCATGGCAAAACTCATGCCTACGCCCGCGGCTGCGCCGTTGATGGCGGTGACCATTGGCATTTCTAAACCACGAAGCTCGAACATCAACGGGTGATAGCTGTTACGCAAGCTAGACCCTGCTTCACCGGACTTACGGTCTGCGTCGTCGTCTTGAAGGTTTGCACCAGCACAAAATGCACGCCCGTTACCGCTGAGCAAAAGGCAGCGGACTTCGCTGCCCTTGGCCTTAATCTGGGCCACTGCGTCGGCAAAATCTCTCAGCATCTGACCGCCCATGGCGTTCATAACTTCAGGATGGTTAAACTTCAACACCGCGACACGACCGACAAACTCTAAATGCATTCTTTCCATAGCAAATCTCCCTTATTACTTTTTTTACTAATGCGCAAAAGACTACCTCAAAGCCCAGCAATGATCACGCAAATGGGCTAAACATGCGCAGCAACTCAATAGTGTGAGGCGGGCAGGTTACGCACCCTGCAGCCCTTTGCTATGCTGCGGTGATGCATAGTTCTAATAAAGATAGTTCTAATAAAGATAGCTCTAATAAAGATAGTTCTAATAAAGATAGTTCTAATAAAGATCGCTCTAATAGAAAAAGCTCCAATAAAGAAAGCTTTACTAAAGATACCCCTGGTAAAGATAGCTCTATCAAAAGCAGCGAATCCAGCCACAGACATGACCATGGACACAGTCACGGCCACTCCCACCACCATCACGGTGGAGACAAAAAGGCGCTGAAAAAGGCGTTTATCCTTATCTCTACTTTTATGTTTGTGGAGTTAGGTGTGGGCATATGGACCAATGCGCTAGTCTTATTAGCCGACGCCGGACACATGTTTTTAGACGCCACGGCGCTTGGCCTAGCTTGGTGGGCAGCGCACATTGCTGACCGTGGTTTTGATCAAAAATTATCCTACGGCTATCACCGCTTTCAGGTATTGGCCGCCTTTGTGAACGGCCTAACCCTAGTGGCGCTTGTTGTTTGGATCACTGTGGAGGCAACTATGCGATTGTTCTCTCCTGAAGCCATGCTGCCGCTGCCCGCGTTGTTAGTGGCAATTGCAGGGTTTGTGGTAAATCTAATCGCCTTCCGCTGGCTCCATGACACCAGTGGCAACACCAACATTCGCAGTGCGGCACTGCACGTGTTGGGCGACTTGCTCGGTTCTACCGCGGCCATCCTTGCCTCACTAGCGGTACTTATATTCGGCTGGCTCTACGCAGACCCCATCCTGACCCTCATTATTGTGGTTATTCTTTCGCGAGGGGCTTACTACGTTGTCAAAGAGTCCGCGCACATTCTTCTGGAGGGTGTGCCGGAAGGTGTAAATCTTGGGGATATAAAAACAACGCTGACCAATGAAGTGTCTGACGTTATTCAAATACACCACGTCCATGCTTGGGGACTCACTGCCGAAAAGCCACTTCTCACGCTACACGCGTTAGTGAATGAGGGCGCGAAAGTTCAAGTAGTGGTAGAAGACATTAAGCGGGTACTGCGCAACATTTATAATATTGAGCATTCAACTATTCAGGTTGAAATTGGGCCCTGCCCCGATGATCACGGCGAACACGACGCACATAGTCACTAGCCGTTTGTCCCTCGCGCGCCGAGACGCGGCGCAACGCCACTGCGCTAACCGGCGGCTAATAAATCCAATGCTCTGTCTATCAACGGTTTCATTGACAGCGCTGTAGTTTCCCACACTTCGTCTTCGCGTTTGCCACGTCTGTGCAAACTCAAGTTTAAACCACTGATAATGGCGAATTTGTAGGCCGCCAGCGCTCGGTACCAATTGATATTTTGCACCTCTTGGCCATAAGCATTTTGATACAGATCAATCAGCGTATCTGGTGTTAAGAACATGGTCCGGTCAGTATTTTCTACCCACGCTTGTTCATCACTGAAAGTACAAATCCATCCCACATCGTTCAAAGTTGCGCCAACACCCGTTAACTCCCAGTCTATTAGCGCAAGCAATTGAGCATCTTTAGAGGCAAATAAGTTAGCCGTTTGGAAGTCCCCATGGAAAATGCCAACAGGTGCATTTTGCGGTACGGTGTCGAGCAATCGTTGACGCACTGTGGGTACATCTTTCAAACGCTCTGGCTCTGCCGCCTTAGCATAAAACCTGTCCCAACGAGTTACATCATCAGCGAAGGGTACGGGGTCACCTAGATAAGGGACCTTGCTTACATCAACCTTGTGTACCGCAGCCAGCGACGACATCGCTTGGCGACCAAACTCATGTACTTGTTCTGCGCTCAGGCTAGAACCCCAATCCTCCGCGCCCAAGCGCATAACATCGCCTTCTAACCAAGGTACAACAAAATAGGGACTACCGAACCACTGCTCGTCCTCGCCTGACCATTTCACTGAGCAATGGGGTACATCGGTGCCGTCCAAGGCATTGAGCACCGCCACTTGTCGCAGCACATCGGCTGTACCCACCCAGTTCACTCCAGGCGGAGGCAGACGAATAAACCATGAATCAACCTGACCTGCACAAGCCACACGAAAGCCATAGGCAAATCCCGCATGGCCAGGCATGGTAATGACTTCCTGTATTTCTATAGGCGACGGATAGCGAGCCTCGCAAAAAGGTTTTAACCGCGCTCTAAGTTCTTCTAACTCCATGCCCTACTCCCCAAGAGTTTTTTACTGATCTAGATCGTTGCCAATCTATTCCCTGCATTCTTTACCCGCAGGACGAGCAATGCAGGGTTTAGTCTGCCGCGTTCTTATCAAATTGATCACGCAATACGCGCTTGAGGATTTTGCCGCTTGGATTGCGAGGAATCGCGCTCACAAACTCAACTGCCTTGGGTTGTTTGAAGCGTGCCAGTTTGCCCTGACAAAATTCCATCACGTCTGCCTGCGTAAGATTTTCGTCGGTAGCTACTACTATAGCCAATGGCGACTCGCCCCAGCGCTCGCTCTGCTGGCCAATTACCGCAGCTTCGCTGATACCCGGATGCTCTGATAAAACGCCCTCTATCTCGGCAGGATAAACATTTTCACCACCGCTAATGATCATGTCTTTGATCCGGTCTTGAATAGAAACAAACCCCTCTTCATCCATAATCGCGATATCACCCGTGTGCAGCCACCCATCTACAATAGTCTCGGCTGTGGCTTCTGGGCGATTCCAATATTCGACCATGACATGTTCGCCACGCACCAGAACCTCACCGGCCACGCCAGGAGGGCAGTCGTTACCTTTCTCGTCAGCAATTCGCACTTCGGTGTGGAAGAAAGCCTTGCCAGTAGACTCTGGTCTTGCCAGCGCATTCTCAGCGTCCATTAGACAAGTAGGTCCGCAAGTTTCTGTGAGCCCATACACCTGCTGAATGCCGATATTCATATCATGGAAAATCTTCGTCAATGCAGGCGGCACAGGTGCTGCACCGGTCATAATCCAGCGCAAGCTAGAGAAATCAAAGCGCTCAAAGTTTGGTACCTGCAGCATAAAGCTCAACATGGCTGGCACGGCTAAACCGCTGGTGATTTTCTCACGCTCAATGGTCTCCCAAGCACTAACAGGATCGAAGGAGCGCATAACCACTGAAGTAACGCCCCGGTATACGTTCACGGCCAATGGCGTTAACGCCCCCACATGGAACATAGGCAAACAGGCCAAGTAACGCTCTGGATCGTAATAAATTGCAGTGGCGGAAATACTCAACAAACCCCAAATTGAAGTGTGGTGGGTGTGCACAACACCTTTGGGTAATCCCGTAGTGCCGGACGTATACATGATGTAAAGCATGTCGTGGTCAGCAGCAGACACTTCAGGCTCATCTGTTGAGGCCGCGTCGCGAAAGCCACGATAGCTCTGGGCAAAATAAGCTACGTCACCATTGGTGACTTGCAGCCACTGGTTGATGTCTGTTTTATCGCCGCGGCTATGCAGTTCTGCCACTGTATCGACAAACTCATTGTCGAATATCAATCTGCTGGTGCCACTGTCTTTGAGAATAAACTCTAGTTCGTCGGCGACCAAACGCCAGTTCAGGGGCACAACTACCGCGCCAATTTTGGCAAGGGCGTAATAAGACTCCATGAACTCACTAGAATTCATAAGCAACAAACCCACACGTTCGCCCTTAATTACACCCGCTTCAACAAACGCATTAGCCAGTTGATTACAGCGCAAGTTCAGCTCTTTGAAGGTGAGTCTTAAACTACCGTCGCTTTCAACATAGGCCTCTCGATCAGGTGAAAGCAAAGCGCGTTTACTCAGAAATAACCCCAAATTATTTTTCATTATTCTCCCGTGCACAGATTTATATAGACCCCCTATTGTTGACCAAACTTTTACTCAATAACAGGGGCTGAGCGCAGGAACTGCCGTCAATGATTTAGCCCGCTAAAAGCCACAGCGCCCAAAAGCTCCGGCACTGGACGCTAATGTGTCGACCCAAAGCGGCAATTGATCCGACTAAGGGTAGCCCGCATTAAGTAAAACCTGAGGCATAGTGGATGCACTCACCCAATAGGCACTTTATCTATGCAACCTAGAATCAGCATGATTTCTCTTGGCGTTCTCAACCTACAGGCGTCCATCGAGTTTTATGCCCGGGGGTTAGAGCTACCCCGCTTGGCACCATTCAACGAAGAGATAGCGTTCTTCAACCTAAACGGCACATGGCTGTCTCTCTATCCATGGGACAAGTTGGCGGAAGACGCCCAAGTACCTGCAAAGGGCAGCGGGTTTCGCGGCGTGGCACTGGCCCACAATGTCAGTAGCAAGGAGGCAGTAGACGCGCTTATAGAACAAGCCGTCAGCGCCGGGGCAAAGCTGATCAAACAACCGGAAATGGTTTTTTGGGGCGGCTATTCAGGCTACTTCGCAGATCTAGATGATCACCTTTGGGAAATAGCTTGGAATCCACATGCGTGGATTGGGCCG
>QXZU01000191.1 GCA_009886205.1 K189A clade bacterium
TGCGCAGGCCTCTACGCCACCCGCTATGTGCGGTGCCATACCCGCTTTGCGCATAGCTGGAATGGTCAACTGCCCTGTGGTTAACACATTAGTTACCACGCTACCGCTCATAGAACCCATCAAACCACTGGAAACAATGGCAACCTTGGCCGGACCGCCGCGTTGCTTGCCTAGCAGTGCAAAAGCCAAATCTAAAAAGAACTTACCGCCGCCGGTATGCTGAAGTACCACACCAAAGACAACAAAACCAATGACCAAGTTAGCAAAGGCGCGGAACGGCAAGCCGAATATACTTTCGATAGACAGCACATGGTAAGCAGCCGCCTCTCCCCACGTTGCGGGCAGACCGTTTAGTGGCCCCGGCATGTACTCGGTAACAATAGGCAATACCGAGAAAAACCCAGCGATTAAGCACAGTGGCCAACCGGCGGCCCTGCGCAATGCTTCAAGCAATATCGCCCAAAAGGCTAATGAGGCATAAATTGCATATTCGGGCGCCGCAAATTCCCAAGCTTCATCTAACGCTTGTTCAGCGGTGACAAAAAACAAAGCCAAGATGCCTAGAGCAATAATGACCAAAGGCCAGTCTATCCAAGGCTTGGACGGAAACGTGATGTAGGCCCAAGGCGCCAGCAATGCGAGCAAGGCATAAAAATACTGAGTCTCAACTTGAACAAGAAATCCCAGCCACTGAGAACCCCCAAATAGGCGCAAGGTATCCATAGCCAGCACCAAGGCAATAAGCGCCAAACCGGCAACAAGAGATCGAATAAACGGATGAGGCTGGGGCGCCATGGGGAATTCCTATTTCGTCAAAAACATTTCAAAGCAAAGTGCGCTCGCAATACTACGTAGCACCCACTAGCGCCAAACTGGATCAAAACCATTGGCATCAAGTGCCGCAACCCGCGCCTCAAGCCAGGCCTCAGCAAAGCCCTCTCTGCCCGAATAACTGGCCTTATGTAACTGCCACGCTTGAGCAAGCACGTCTTGCCTTTGTATCAGGCGGTCGTTGTGGGCTTGGGTTGCATCGTCCCAAACGCCAATAGATTTGAAGTAGCGTACGGCACCTTCATGAAACGGCACCACCCAGCGAAACACCTGTCTGTCCATTGCCCAGCCAATGCTGCCGGGGTCGGCGGTTTTATATTCGTCATAGTGAATATGAATCACCTTGGCTAGATCGTGTACAAGGTCTGCATCGCGCTCAGCCAGCGTAATCAATATCGGATAGGGGTATGTTGCGCCTTCGTGCGGATTAGTCTTAGAAATTCCTGCACCACGCGTGGCCATGTGCGGGGTAAAAAACGGCACAATTTTAGCCATGCGCGCCCAGCATTCCGGATCATCATGAGGTGCAGGCGGCCAGAAGATACCGCGAGGAGAAGCTTCTAATTTACGCGTTGGACCAGAAACAGTGGTGGCATAGGCGGCGTCCACTTGGTCATTAACTACTCCAGTCCACATGGCGCTGTAACCGGGAAAATCTACGCGTTCCACGTCGTCCCAAGTCAGGCCACCACAGGCCAAAAACGCCTCGGTGGTGACGTTTAATGCTGGCGCGCCACGCACGTAAGGTACCCGCTTACCGCGCAGATCACTGTAATTTGCAATGCCCTTATCGGCTGCCACACCCAGGGCTTGGTTACTTTCACCGTTAGACGCCATAACAATGCGCAGTGGCATAGGGCCCCACTGTTTTTCCGCAAACTGAAAAACACCTTCTTGAGCAAAGTACGTGGCCACGCCATTGGCAGAAAATTGCACCCGACCACGCTGCAAAGGCAACAGGCGAGAAACATCGTTCTTACCCGGCAAAACACGCAGATTGGTGTCGTAATGATCTTTGAGCACTTTGCCAATAGCCACTGCTTGGTTATAACCCGTGGTGCCTAGGTTGTAGGCACTCCACGCCATAGTTGAAGGGAACTCTATGGGCTGTTCCGTGTGCGGCTCCTGCGCCCAAGCGGCACTTAGACTGCCCACAACCAATAAACCCCACACCAGTGATTTTGCAAAACTCAATCTATTCCCCTTCCCTTAACTACCAAAACTCATAACTCCTGCTGCCATGATAGCAATCAATGACGAGCGCATGTAGACACTATGCACTATCCAACGAGGCCCGACGGCAAAATCTAATTTTAAAAGAGGGTGCAAATCAGGTAATACTGGGCGTCTGAACCCGCTTTAAATGAGCGACGAACAAATACGGGGAGCCAATACAATGGAAACGAGCACAATTACTGCACCATGCGGACAAATTCAAGGGCGCGAAAAAGAAGGCGTATTACTATTTTGCGGCATCCCTTACGCGCAGCCGCCCATCGATAATCTACGCTTTAAAGCCCCACAACCATTAGCCGCTTTCAGCGAACCCTTTTCTGCCCTCAAATTTGGCCCAGCAGCACCACAACTTTCTGGCGGTGGTATGACCGACAGCGCTAGCGTGCGCTGGGATGAAGACTGCTTAAGCCTCAACATCACCACACCAAAGCAAGCGGCTAACCCTACAGACCAAGGCAATCGCGCAGTTTTAGTCTGGATACACGGCGGCGGCTACCGCACAGGTCAAGGCGCGATCCCTTGGTACAACGGCACTCGATTTGCCCTCAACGGTGACATTGTGGTGGTCTCTATAAACTATCGTCTGGGTGCTCTAGGCTTTGCAGATCTGACCCACTTGGGCGAAGAATTCGCCACATCTAATGTCAATGGCACGCTGGATCAGATCGCAGCCTTGCAGTGGGTGCAAAAGAATATTTCAGCCTTCGGCGGCGACCCTGCAAAAGTCACAGTGGCAGGCGAATC
>QXZU01000192.1 GCA_009886205.1 K189A clade bacterium
TTAATGCCGTTGGATGGTGCGGGGTATTGGCAGGCAGCCGCTTTGGGCGTTTCAATGAACACTGTTGTTTCATGTTCTCTAATTTGTATGCGCGGGTCATTGAACAAGGGCCGAAACCAATAGAGTGACTCTGGGTAGATACCACCCTTTACTTTGGTGAAAATTTAACTAACAAGCCCGTTTTCATCTCCGGCTATATATAGGGTCAATATTCATAGGTTGCCACCTATGGCCTATTGCCGGTAAGTTTAGGGCTATAGTCTGTCGCATCGGTGTTGGGACACCGCGACAAAATTGTTAACTGGGAGATTAATCATGGCCTATGCACCTCAACAGCGACCTTATTATGATGCGGACAGTCACATTATGGAGCTGCCGGACTTTCTAAAAGCTTACGCAGATCCGGAAATTCGCGATGAAATTCCATCAGTAAGTTACAGCGCGTCTGTAGTCACAGAAGATGAAGTTGCTGTGATTATGCAACAAGGCGGTAAGCATTCAGCCGAACACGTGGCTGCGCAAATTGCCATGGGCGATGCGCTGATAGAGAACTCCAAAGAAATCCAGGCTTTGGGCGCATTTAACGGTCCAGACCGTTCTGCAGCGCTAGACTTGCTCGGGTTTAAGAAGCAGTTAGTGTTTGCAACACACTCAGTGGCGTTTCCATTTCACCCCAGCTCCAAGAAAGATCCCAAGCTGCGCTACGGTGCTACCCGGGCGCATAACCGACATATGTTGGACTTTTGTTCAGCGGACGATCGCTTAATGGGCGTAGGCATTGTGCCTTTAGACAACCCTGAGTTGGCGATTCAAGAGGTAGAGTGGGCCATTAAAGAAGGCCTGCAATCTATTTGGATACCTCACCGTGCACCAATAGGTCACTCGCCAGGTCACGTAGATTTGGAAGGTTTTTGGGCGAGATTGGCCGAAGCGAATGTGCCTTTTGTATTGCACGTAGGCGGCGCGCCTTTGCAGGTGTCCAAAGATTGGGGCAACAATGGCCGCGCACCCGTTAAAGATTGGTTGGGTGGCGGCGAAAACGTACGCACTAAAGATGCTGCTGTATTGCATCAAACCCCTGAAATGTTCCTTAGTGTGATGTTGTTAGACGGAGTGTTTGATCGTCATCCTGGACTTCGCGGCGCTGCCGTAGAACTGGGTGCAGGCTGGGTGCCAGAGATGTGCCGTCGCCTAGATTGGGTAACACGCATTTATGGTCGTTCTGACAAGTCCGTGCGTTTTGATCGCGCGCCTTCACAGCAACTCATAGAGCAAATGGCGTTTACCCCGTTTTCTCACGAAGACGTAGCCTACCTAATGGAAGACTCACATCCCGATCTATATCTGTTCTCCAGTGACTACCCACACTTGGAAGGCACCAAAGACCCAATAGGTCGTTTTGAACGGTTCCTAGAACACTCAGAACCCGCAATACGCGATGCCTTCTACGCGGAAAACTTTTTACGGCTTTGGCCAAGTGCGCGCGTAAGTTAGGGTTGAAAGAAGAAGCTAGGGTCTAGGTCAGCTAGGCCAGAGTATGTGGCCCTCTTCTCATTAAAGTGTGCGCGCGTAGACGAGTACCAATGGATTTGCCTTAAATCATAAAAAAGTGATCATTAATTTGGTCACTTTTTCGTTTAGGTTAAGAAAAATTTCGCCGAAGGGTTTATCGTCAGATCTCTCGAACGAATCTGGAGTTGATGGCCATGAATGGACTTTGGAAAAAAGCAGCCTATTTGTCTGCATCTCTCTCAGCAGCGGGTTTGCTTGCCGGTGCCCTGATCTTTTGGTTCAGCTGTCCCTGTGACCGTCTGCCTGGTGGTCCGCTGAAAGGCGAGTTGGTCAGTGCGCCTATTTCGGACTGGTCTTTTGCTAACGATGCGCCTCTTTGCCAAATTCAGGTGGCCGCAATTATTCCTTGGTCGGTCAATCTCAATTGCATGTCTGAAGGTGGTGAGCTTTATTTAAGTTGCGCGCGCTGCGAAGGCAAGTTCTGGTCAAGTGCAGCGTTGGATAATGCCAGTGGATATATCGGTATTAGCGGTAAGGTCTACCCGGTCTCAATGGTTCGAGTATTAGATGCTGAGATATTAGATATTGCCTGGCGTAGCCGAGCGCAAAAAGTAGGTCCAGGGCAGGGTGTGCCCAGAGCAGACCACTGGTGGTCATTTAGTCTAACCAGTCGGCCTCTCACTCAATAAAGCTTCGAGTCAGCGCAGGGAAAGTGGTGACTTGAAAGCTTAAGCTAATCCGGCACTTTTGATTGAAGAGCGGTTTAAGAGCGGGTTTAAGAGGAGATTTAGAGGGTCTTAAAAGACCTTTACGAGAAGAAGTCTTCTGCGAGAGAAGGCCTTCTTCGCGAGAAGGCCATCCTAATTTTAGGTGCCGGCAAGGCAGCGTCAGATGACTAGCTAGGCTCAAAGAACATTGAAGTACGCCCACCATCTACCACTAGGTCGTGACAGGTGACAAAGCGTCCTGCGTCGCTGGCCAAGTAAAGGGCAGCCTCCGCAATATCTAGTGCATAACCCGTTTTCTCCAATGGCACAGATGCCGCCAAACTCTTTTCGAGTTTCGCCATTTTGCGCTCATTTTCTTCATCTGAAAGCGTGTTGGCTCTACCTGAACCGCCCCAAAAAATCGGTGTAGCAATGGCGCCCGGTGAAATTGAATTCACTCTAATGTTATGCCCGCCCAGTTCTATGCCGGACATTTTGCTGAAATGGGTTACGCCAGCTTTCAGTGAAGAATAAAGAGGGTCGCCTTGGCGGTGGCGCAGTGCGGCAATGCTTGAGTTATTGATGATGCAACCGCCACCATTGGCCTTCATGGGTTCAATGGCATAGCGGGTGCCGAGAATGACGCTAGAGAGCAACAGTCGAACACCGTAGTCAATGTGCTCCTGGCTAATTTCATCAATAGGCGCGCCCACTGGCCCACCGGCGTTGTTAAACAAAATGTCCAGCTTGCCAAATTCAGCTACCGTGAATTCCACGCTTTTACGGATATCATCCTCTTGGGTGACATCCGCCTCTACATAGAGGGTGCCTGCACCTATGGCGTCTGCCAGTGCCTGGCCCTTCTCCTTTGAGCGGCCACTGATGACAACCTTTGCGCCTTCCGCGGCAAAAAGTTTCGCTGTCTCAGCGCCAATGCCACTGGTACCACCGGTAATAAGGGCAACTTTGCCCGCTAATCTATCCGCCATAATTTCTCCTAGTGGGGCCGTTTTTTTGTGACCCAGATTGCTGGTGTAGATGAATTCGCATAACCAATGCGGGCAGGCAATTTTTCGCCTACCAGTAAGTTCGGTAGAGCTTACCTTAAACAAATAGCGCCAGCAGCTAACCTCTCGCATCATCATGGCCCGGTTGCGCCCACCGGGTTTTTCGAGCTGATCAAGAGCAAATACAACCATGTATCCATGTACATGCCCCGCGTATCAGATAGTCATATGCCACCCCGCAAAGCTCTTGTACAGACGTTCCTATTGATTGCTTATGTCGTCCCCGTCATGTGTTGGCGGCGGTAAGTGTCTAGATTGGAATGCAAAAAGGAGAAAAGAATGTCTGACGAAACTAAAGGACCAGCAGCGAGTTCGGAGCCTGCGGCGGGTCATGGCGCAGGTGAGTTAACCGCAGAAACAGGCCGTTGCTTATGTGGCGCTGTTTCTTTCACAGCAGCGCAAGTAGATCCTGGAATGCATGCGTGTCATTGCAGAATTTGTCGTCGTTGGACCGGCGGGCCAAGTATCTCTGCAAACGCCGCCGGTGTGGCTTTTGCAGGCTCAGCTTATCTCAGCGTTTACGAATCTTCCGCGTGGGGTGAACGTGGTTTTTGTCGCAAATGCGGCAGCAGCTTGTTTTTCCGTCTCCAAGGCAGCGACCGCTACATATTGAATCACGGATCATTCGACAACCCAGATCATCTAAAAGTTGTTGGGGAAATCTACATCGACGAGAAGCCCAGTAGCTATGACCTTAGAGGCGAGCATGAAAGGCTTACTGGCGACGAGTTCTTGGCGTCCCTAGGCATAACGCCAGAGTAGCGTGAGCAATCTCGATCGTCTTGTTTCTCCAGCTGTTTCCTTAATTACCCTCTGGCGACCCATACCTTGAATTGATATTCTGGCGCATCAGATAGTTCTTTCTGCTTCGGAGACAGTCAGTGGCGTTTCAAATATATAATTCATCGGCGGCTAATTACGGCGAGCACGATGCGGCTATGCAGGCCTATCAGCAAGCGGGTACTGAACGTGCGCTTGCAATGGACAATCGCGGACCTGTGCGATTCACGTCTAGTGGTGAATTGCACCCAGATATTCTGGAATCTTATACACGCCACGGCTTCTATATATTGACTGGAGTGATGAGTGAGGCCGAGTTAGCCGACCTTGAGGCCGATGTTCAGGATATGTGGGAACGCGGCCCGGTTACAAAGGGTGCGGAAGTTGACGCCCAAGGACGCCCAGCACTGGGCCATGACTGTCACTCCCGTAATCTTTCATGGGTTCGCCCTTTGAGCGATCCACTAGGCGGTACAGCGCATTCCAATGGTCGTCATCCGGCCAAGATGATTGAGCCCGATGCGCCAGACGGCGCGCCCAAGCATGTCTTGCAATTGGTGTTGGGTTCGCTGCAGTTTTCCCAGGCGTGTTTGCGCGCTTATGGTCACCCAGATTTGTTGCGCGTTGCGGCTGGTATCAATGGCGATGACTTTGTGCCGTTTAACGAAGCGGTGTGGGTCAAGCACCCTCGGTTGGGTGGCTCTGTCGCTTGGCACCAAGATGCTTTTACCCATTGGCAAAGCCCCGATCTAGATGCGCACACCCACGGCTTCAATTTTATGGCGCAACTCTACGGATCTAACGCCGCCAATGGTTTGTGGGTTTTACCTGGCTCCCACGTACAGGGCAAAGTGGACATTAAGGCCATGGTAGACGAGGTGGGTTCAGACCGCCTGCCTGACGCAGTGCCTGTGATTTGCGCGCCCGGTGACGTAGCCATTTGTAACCGCCAAGCCATCCACGGCTCTTTTGCAAATACCAGTGACGATATGCGGGTGACTATTAATATGGGATTTCACCGTAGGGCCAGTGTGCTAGATGTCTTTGGCGGCGGCGTACACAACGACCCAGAACAATATACCGCTGAGCGTATTGATCATCGCGCGCGATTGATCAGCTATGGTATTGATGCACGCAGCCAACGGTTTCCAGATGAAACACCCTATGTTTATCAACCGTTAGCTGATGTGGGTTACCACTGGAACGCTGAAGCTCAGGAAGATTTGAAGGACTACAACCTAGAGGATTTAGGTATTTAGTGGCCTCAATCTGAAGGTACATTACCTCATGTAAGGCGTATGCTTGGGCAGATATCTTGATTCTGTGGAGGGGTCATTAATGAACTTACACTCTTTTTCTACTGCACTGCTGTCTGTGTTTTTTGCAGCATCTACATTTGCGCTTGCTCCAGGCGAGCGAGTGGACAACTTTCGTTTGTTAGACGAGACGGGTAGCTCGCACGAGCTTTACTATTTTTCTGATACCAAAGCCTTTGTGCTTATGGCGCATAACAGTAGCTGCCAGAGCATGCAGGAAAGTGTTGAGGCATTGGCCTCTATGCAGGCCAGTTATGCGGATCAGGGGGTTGAGTTTATGTTGATCAATTCTGATCTGCGTGATGACCGCTCAGCCATTCAAGCTTCGGTTGCAGATCAGAATATTGCGGCGCCCGTGTTAATGGACTCTACGCAAATTATTGG
>QXZU01000193.1 GCA_009886205.1 K189A clade bacterium
GCAATTGCGGGTCTTTTTTGTGGCTGCGTATATATAACGGTATTTATAAGGCGGCCATTAACTAAATAGCTTTTAGTAGGCGCTCTGGCCGCCGCCCTAAAAACCGACGTAGCTAACGAAGTCTTCACTCTCCTCACGATCGGCCCGCACAGAATTTGCCGCAAAGCTGTCGTCTGGATAACCCATGGCGATGCAGGTCATGATGACTTGATCATCGGGAATGCTCGCCACTTCGCGCACGATGTCCGAACGCATAATGCCTTGGCCATTGACCACTGAGCCTAGGCCTTTGTCCCAAGCTGCCAGTACGATGCCGTAGCATAGCGCACCTAAATCAAAGCGCGCTTCTGCGCCTGAATCCAGTGCTTTGTCGTAGGTTAAGACCAGTGAAACCGGAGCGTCGAACTGTCTGAAACCACGCATTACCCAATCTTGGCGCATAACTTTGTCTTCACGCTCTATACCCATAGCGGCAAATAGCTTCTTTGCAATAGCCACTTGGCGAAAGCGGTGATCGCCCTCGTACTCGCCGTGAGAGGGGATATCTCGCTTAGGTTTGCCACCCTCGCTCATAACTTTCATATTTTTAGATCTAACCTCATCTAGTGCTTCGCCGGTTAATACGTGAACATGCCAAGGTTGTGTGTTCATGGACGAAGGCGCGCGTTTAGCGACGTTTATAATCTCTTGTATAAGCGCTTTGGGCACAGTGTCCTTTTTGTATCCGCGAACACTCTTACGGCTCATCACTAATTGCTCGAATTCCACTGCCTTCTCCTTTCTAGTTGTCGTTGGCATAACTTCGCGGCTGAAGCGCTAGCTAAATATTCAACCGCATTACAAAGCGCACTCTCGTCTCAGTGTTGTTAATGTACTTAATTAATGGTTGCCATTATAATAACCGATACCAAGGATCTAGGGTAGAGGGTAGAGGGTAGAGGGCAGAGGGCAGGGGTTAGAGGATGAGGCTAAAGGTTTTTGAGTAAGCTCGGAGTTTCCGCGGATTGTTGTTCCTTAGTTTGCTTAAACGTTCGTTAGCTCGGCCCAAGTTAATTCAACATTGCCAGAATCTGCGGCAATAAATGCGGTCATGCCGGTAATTGTGACGCTCAGCGAAAGTGTCCGTTCTACTAGTCCTGCAAGTTCGGCAATTTGCTCCCACTGAAATTGGTAAACTTGCGCGCCGCAGCTTTCAATTTCGTTTTGAGCCTGAGACCACCAAACGTTGGCCTTAGTATTGAAGCAGTAGACTTTTACTTGTCTGGCAATAGTGCTTGCCTTGCGAACGCGCTCGGCGTTGGGTTCACCCACTTCAATCCAATTGAGGGTTATGCCGTCTAGGCTGCGTTGCACTAAATCTGGCTCTTCGGTGTTACTTAGCCCCGTGGTGAACTCTAAGCCTTCGCTAAGGTTCAGGCAGTAGGCCATGAGGCGAACCATCATGCGTTCTATGGTTTCAGAAGGATGCTGGGCAACAGTGAGGTTGAGATTTTCGTAGCGTCCCTCATCAATGTCGGACAGGGCGATATCGAATTTGTAGATTGTAGGCTTGAGAGCCATAGTTTTATTCCCCAAAGCCTTTCAGTAGCAAAAGTCTTTTATTGTAAAAATTTTGCGTCAGTCTACTCACTTGGATTAGAGATAGCATGAAGTTCTGGATTTCGCTCCAAAGGTAGGTTTTTTGATGTTTAGTGACGGACATTGGCGGTGACATTTAGTGTGGTTGTGGCTTCGCTTCGCTGATACAGTCCAGTTGGTTCATCTAACGCTTATTTTGTAGGAGCTGTCACATGGGTAAGATCAATTTAATGATTTTGAGCGCACTATTGTTCAGCGGTTGCGCGGAATATTTGCCAATTTCCGGTGGTCAAATAAAGGGTGTTGTCACGCCCGCGCCAGAGCAATGGGGCGCCGTGGCTGATGACAAGATAATTCAGTTTGAGACAAATGCAGGTCAAGCCTACTCGGTTAACTTATGGGTTGTAGAGGTGTCTGGAAGCCTGCACGTTTTTGCTGGAGACAAACGGGCAAACTGGGTTGAGGACATTGAGCAAAATCCAAAGGTTCGGTTGCGCGCCGAAACTTCTATTTTTGAGCTTGAAGCGGTAAGAGTAAATGATGCCCAAGAGTTCGAGTTGTTCGCTCAAGCCTGGGAGGCCAAGTATGGCAATCGGCCTAGAAATGAAAATGTCGATGAAACCTATCTTTACCGTTTGCGCTCGCGTACCAACTAGCTTCCAAAGTAAGGCGGGCAGGGCAGGCAAGGCGGGTAAAACAGGTAAAAAGAACAGTCCTACAAGGCTGTAGATATCGCAGTCACCAATATAACAGCCTTATTGCAGGGCCTTATTCGTCTTTACCCGCCTTTACACCTCTTTAACCTTCTCTAACCGTTTTAAAGGCCGAGACCTTTAAAACTAGGTGGGCGTTTTTCTATAAATGCGTTAATTGCCTCATGGTGCTCGGGACTTTTATAGCATTCCGCCAATGCTGTGAGTTCTCGCTTTTGCACTAGCTTAATATCCGATTCAGCCATGTTCTGTGTGACTAACTCTTTTACTCTTCCGAGTGTTCGCGAAGGGTTTTCACCGATGCGCTTGGCCAGTTCAATTGCGCGTGGCAGAAGCGCTTCGTGGTTTTCTACCAATTCGTCTACCAAGCCTATTCGCTGTGCTTCTACCGCATTTATTGTTTCGCCCGTGAGCATCATACGGTTGGCTAGGCCGAACCCGGCGCGAGCAACCAAATAGTAGGAACTTGCCAGTTCCGGCACCACACCCATTTTTACGAAGCGGGCGCTGAACTTGGCTTCTGGTGCCGCCATAATAAAGTCACAGGGCAGGATTTGCGTTAACCCAACCCCAACGGCTGCACCGTTCACTGCAGCAATAATGGGTTTTGCGCTTCGTACTAGACCAACCCAATCTCTGGGTGCTTCATTGTCGGTAGAGTCGCCGGACTTGGCTTGTTGTTGAAATAGGTCTTTGATATCGGCCCCGGCACAAAAGCCTCTACCAGCACCTGTAATGATAAATACGTCCACCTCTTCGCTGGCGTTGCCCGCCTCTATGACCTGCTGCATTTCAGCGCCCATCTTATAGGTCCAGGCGTTAAGACGGTCTGGGCGGTTCATTGTGATCGTCATCACGCCGTCAACCAGCGTGGTAAGGATTGTTTCGTAGTCAGTAGTGTTCATTAGCTTTCCCCATTTGCTATTTTTTGCCTTAGCGGATTCCAGCCTAGCGTAGGGACTGAACGACCGCTGGACTAAGATGTATCACTTTGTGAACGGCTCCACAACTTTTGCTAAGGCTTGTGTCCAAAACGTTCAAGCTGTTCCGGGTGTTCAAATTTTGGCACTTCTGTCAGGCTGGGCACTGTTAAATGCGCAGCTAGAAGTGCAACTAGAAGCACAGTCGTGCACTTATTGTTTTGAAGGGGAATTCACCATGACTACGATTGATCAACAAAGGTACGTGTCCATAGCCACTAAAAAGCATGATGGCAGTTGGGTATGGACTCCAGTCTGGTTTGCTCAATGTTCGGGTGAGGGTGCATTTTACGTGTTCTCGGCGGGAGTCGCTGGCAAGGTCAAACGCATACGTAATTATCCTGAAATTCAAGTAGCGCCCTGTACCGCCTCCGGTAAAATTTTGGGTCAAAGTGTTGCGGGTAATGCATGGCTTGAATGTGATGCTGAGCAATGTGCCGCAGCTTATGTTGCGTTACGGCGGAAGTATGGTTGGCAAATGGCATTGTTAGACCTCTTCAGTAAACTCAGCGGTAATTTCAACAAGCGTCAGGTGCTTGGGTTTTCTATAGACGCGCACTAATTTGGAGGTTGTATGATTTTTTTTCGAGTTTTGCTTATATTTGTTTTTTGTGTGCTCAGTGCCTACACCTTGTTGGTTGTTAGCGGTCACGGATTGAATTTGTTTTCTGTATTTTTTGGCGATATGCAAAAAATATCTTGGGCCGGGCAATTTAATTTGGACTTTATGTTTATGTTGTTGTTTTCAGCCATTTGGGTGATGTGGCGTCATCACTATTCTTTATCTGGTATTGCTTTGGGGGTGGTGGCTTTTTTTGGTGGCGCGCCGTTTTTGTGTATTTATCTGCTTATTCAGAGTTTTCAGGCGGAGGGCGATGTGCGCATTATGTTGTTGGGGCGTGAGCGCGCGGGCAGCTAAATAGTCGCTTGAAGCGGGCGCTTAAAAACTATGCAAGCGCCCGTTTTTGGCGGTCCGTCGTTATAAATGCGCAACGCATTTGATTTCAATTTTCAACGTAGGATCAACCAATGCGGTGACGCCAATTAGGGTTTGGCTAACTTCAGGTTGCTCGCCGTAGGCTGATTCTCTGGCTGCAAAGACCTTCTCCACATTGGCCATAACCTCTTGTACGTCTGTGACATAAAAGGTTTCGTCAACGATATTGCTCATGTTAGCGCCAAATTCAGCGAGTACGGTTTTAATATTGTTGTAGGCCAGTATGGTTTGTTCGGTGATATCTGACGGTGCGTTGCCGTCTTCCCCCATACCCACCTGGCCGGATAAATAGAGCACATTATCTACTTGGACTGCTTGCGCAATTAGTGCTGCATAAGGGCC
>QXZU01000194.1 GCA_009886205.1 K189A clade bacterium
CAACCTATGCTGGCGCAGTTAAGTGCAAAGTGCAGCCTGTGATCTTGCCAAATAGGGCGCAATATTCTGTGCTCAATGTCATTTAGGGTAACAGCCTTACCTTCAATTGTGAGCAGTTCATCATCCCAGGGCCCAATGCTAAAGAAGCTGCTTTTCATCTTCAGAATGCTTTTAGCCTTGGGGTATTGCAGCACTACTTGCACAGTCAACGCGTTGTACAAATTAGTCCAAAAGGCTAATTGTTCTGCTCGGTTTAATTGTGTGGGTGTGAGCGCTGCGAGCGCGTCGATGTAGCGGTTGAGCTGATTTTTTTCTGCTTCTGAAAACTGTTTATAGCTGACACGATTAATGTTGTCGGCATTCTCGTGTACGCGCTGATCTAGCACGTGTTGCCACAGGCTGTGGTCAACTACTACGGTAGACTCTGGGTTGTGAGTGGCCCAGTGGCGCCAAAGATCAGTCTTCGGCGCCGCCTGTGCGCTGCTAGCAAAAGAGCCAGCAAGCACGCTCGTCATTATCAATATTGCTGCGCTAGGGCGCAGATACTTAAGCCTCTTTAGTTGTGTAAGCATACTTTCATAGACCGGGCTAAGGGTCAGAAAGTATAGCGCAGACCTAGGGTCACGCGTCGACCCGGTTGCGGCGCACTGTCTTTAATAAACGACGTATGGTGCCTTTGCTCAGAATCGGTGAGATTATCGCCGCGTAGGAACAACTCAAAATCCGCATCTCGGCTAGTGGGTATTTGCCATCCTAAGTATAGGGACAAGTCATTGTAGGAGTCCGTGGGCAACTCAAAGCTAGCAACGTCGTCCTGCTTAAATGCATGCACGTAGTCAATACTGAAGGCAAAGTTTTGCCAGTCTAGGTCTGAACTTAAGCCAATTCTGCTGGGCGGAATAAGCGGTAGGTTAGATTCAGTTGGGGCATCTATGTCTGCACGCACAACATCAAAAAATCCTCTAAAGCTAAGGTCGCGTTCACCGAATAACCCCGTGGTGTAAATGATTTCACCATCTATACCGGTAAAAGTGGCATCGTCTTGTTCCCATAGAAATACCGGCAACTCGTCCAATTCGCGGTTGTCAGCGTTTTGGTAGATAAAATCTTTGAAGTCTGAGTAGTAGACGCTCACGGTTACGTCCCAAGGTGTATTGGAGTACGACAGACCTAACGTTGCGCTCAAAACTTTTTCCTCGTCAAGAGCGGCGTCACCAATTTCAAAGCGGTTGGTGGCAAGGTGCGGGCCGAAGCTGTATAGCTCTTCACCAACGGGTGCTCGTTCTGCGTAATCTAGGGCGATTTTCCAAGTTAATTGTTCACTTAATGGAATAACTAAACCGCCGGATCCTGCAATTGTAGTGAACGAGCGCGATGCTCCGGTTGCTGGTTTATGTGAAACCCTTTCCAAGCGTAGACCTGTTTCAAGATCAAAGCGCTCAAAGCCGGTTTCATTCAGCCAGAATGCGCCCAATGATCGGCTGTCTACGCCGGGGACAAAGGCCTCCTCGCCCTCAACACTAAAGTCGCGCTGGTCAAACTGAAGGCCGTACACATTGCGGTGGTTATCAGCTTCCTTTGTCAATTCTACGCGGCTCTCAAAAGCGTCATTTTGGAAAAAGGTTGCTACTTCGCCATTGGGTTCTATTTCCGAGTGCTCATAGTCGTTGTGGCCAAGACGCAGATTAAGGCTGCTAAAAGTACCGAAAGGGTTTTTGATACCAGCTTCAACGTCTATCCGAGTTTGTTCCATGTCTAGAATCGGAGTGAGCCCTGCGAACTCGTCTTCATGTTCTTCGTCCTCGTGCTCTTCCTCGTGCTCTTCCTCGTCATGTTCCTCTTCTTCATGATGCCCGTGTCCGCCGGGTAAGCCATATTCAGCTTCGGTGCGGCTAATGGCTGCGCCTAAAAACCCTTTTTCAGTGGCATAGCTAAGTCCCAGCGCGCCGCCGTCAGTCTTATAGTGACTGCCCGGTAATGTGCCCTGAACCTCTTCTTCATGCTCCTCACCGTGGTCTTCGTCGTGGTCTTCGTCGTGGGCCTCTTCAGCCTCCAACGCGCGCAAAGCACTTGATTCGGCAAAGCCATTAATTTTGTAGTTTTCGGCTTGGCGGTTAAAAGCATCGACATGCCAGAGCCAATTTTCAAAGCCGCCATCTATTCGGCCAGCAAAATTTTCTTGATCACCATTGTTAGCCACACTGGCCTCAAAACGCCCGGTGGTGGCATCATCTGCGCGCAGATGTGGCACTCGCCCGGTGTGCACGTCCACTACGCCGCCAATGGCACCGTTGCCGTAAAGTAGGGTAGATGCGCCTTTCAGTACTTCTATTTTGTCTGCGATAAAGGGTTCAACAGACGTGGCGTGGTCGCCGCTAGTCACAGACACATCCATGGTGCTGAGGCGATCTTCCATAACCCGTACTCTAGTCCCGCCCAAACCATGAATAATAGGTCGCCCCACTGCTTGGCCAAAACTCGCTGAATGAATACCCGGCTGAGAGGCCAGTGTTTCGCCAAGGCTGGGCGCTAGATTTTGCAGTAGCTGTTTGCCACTCAGCGTTTGTATGGCTTGTGCTAGACCCTCACCGGACAAAGGGTGAGCGCTGACAAGCACTTCCTCGATCGTATTACTGTTGTCTACGGTTTCATTGGCGAGGCGGTCTTGCTCAAGGGTATCTGCAAAGGCAGTAGGCATGCTTAAAGCAAAAGCGGTAGCGCCTAAAATGGCGCTTAAAGTTGTTATATTTTTCATAATTTCCACTAATCATTTCCAAGGATAGGTATTGTTAGATAGCTAGCGTTGAGAAACTAAAGATTAACAGTGCTGCTGCAACGTCTTGGCGCAAGGTTTTGCTACAACGCCTTGCTACAACGCAGCTTGATTTGCCTAGACATGTAAGTCACAGGCAAGCACTGGATTTAAAACTCTTAGCAAAAAATAGGTCTAAAACGAGAG
>QXZU01000195.1 GCA_009886205.1 K189A clade bacterium
CACAGGCAAGCACTGGATTTAAAACTCTTAGCAAAAAATAGGTCTAAAACGAGAGCTATTTTTAGGTTTTTTCTGCAGCCTTTTCAGGGCTATGAAAAATTAGCGGGGGGCGCTCGTTGGCGGTGTTGTTTGGGGGCGGTGGTAGGTAGGTCTGCCGAAGGCCTTGCTTGCGCACCTATGGCAGTTAATGCTACCGGCCCTGACAGGGCAATTGGCCCCGCGTCAGAACCAGGGCTTTGCTCTATTTGGCAATAAAGGCAATCGGTTTCTTGTTCAACGCTTGAGTGAAGGTGGCTGAGGTCGTAGGGCAACACAAGGCCGGCTAGTAATAGCAGGCCCGCGAAAACCTTGGTTACAGTCCCAATGACTTTCAAATTCCTAAATTTGTTTGTCAGGTGTGCCATTTCTATTTTTGCTGCCGGAGCAGTCGCGTTACGTTTCGCCTTTCTTGTCGAAGGCAGAGAATTCATCATTTTTGCCGTTATGTAAAGTGGTTAGACCTACATTCGTCTTAACGCACGCTTAACGCCTCCACAACACACGCTTAACTTTCTCTTTTTTAGGGTGCTTTCTTCGTCTCAATCCAAGAGTCAATTTTGCGCTCTAGCAACGACAGTGGCAGCGCGCCGCCGCCAAGAATAGCGTCGTGGAATTCTCCTAGATTGAATTTGTCACCCAAAGCTGCTGTTGCTTTGCGTCGCAGTTCTTGAATTTTCAGCATGCCAATTTTGTACGCGGTGGCTTGCCCCGGCATCACAATATAGCGCTGAATTTCTGAGGTCACGCTTTCTATCGGTTCAGGTGAGTTAGCGCTGAAGTAATCTATGGCTTCCTGCTCTGTCCATCCCTTGGCGTGTAAGCCGGTGTCTACCACAAGGCGAATAGCGCGCCATGACTCCGCGGTTAAACGACCGAAATCTTGATACGGGTCTTTATAGGTGCCCGGAATTTCCTTGGCCAACCACTCCGAATACAGTCCCCAACCTTCGGTATAAGCGGTGAAGTTGGCTTGAGTACGAAAGACCGGAATGTCAGTTAACTCTTGGGCTATGGACAATTGCATGTGGTGGCCGGGCAGCCCTTCATGATAGGCAATAACTTCCAATTGGTTCTTTGGCATAGCGTTCATGTCAGACAAGTGCGCGTAGTAAATGCCAGGGCGTGAGCCGTCTGGCGTGCCCGGATAGTAATGTTGCGCCGCGCCATCCTGTTCGCGAAAAGGCTCTACCCGCTTAACCAATAGGTCGGCTTTAGGCGTTAAACCAAAAACTTCTGGCAGCTTAGACTTAATGTTTTCAATGGCAGCTGTTGCATCATCTATATAAGCTGTTCTGCCCTCGTCGGTGTCTGGGTAGTAGTTCCATTGCGCATCTCGCACATGGTTAAAGAATGCGGCGAGATCGCCGTCAAAGTTCACCTGTTTGATAATATCCATCATCTCAGCGCGTAAACGTTTCACTTCACTGAGGCCAATTTCATGAATTTCGTCTGCACTTAACTCGGTGGTGGTTTGGGTGCCAAGTCGGTATTTGTAATACGCAGCGCCATTACCCTGGCTGCCAATACCCGTAGATATTTTTGGTGCCTTGTCTTTTTCGCTTTCGGCCCAGCTGATGATGTTGTTATAAGCTGGCTGTAGTTGGTTAACTAATGCACTACGAGCTTCCTCAAGTAGGCTTGCGGCCGTTTCAGCATCTATCAGTTCTTGTTCTTGCAGCTTTGCCACTTCGGTTTTTATGTCGCCCCACAAGTCGCTGTCCTTGCCTGCAACTGTCTCAAAAGGCTGGCCCGCAATAATGGCTTTGGTTTGTTCGATCACGCCGTCCAATGCAAACCCGGGCGTAATCACGCCTTTGTCAGATGAAATCTGTGCGTTTGCCAAAGCCTCTTGCATGCGTGGACCCACCGCTTTTATGCGCGAGATATACGCTTGCATATCGGCTTCATTTTCAACGTTGTGAAAGTTAATAAGAAATGTTGGTACAAAACTTTGCACGCCGTTCATCTGGTCGAAGGTTAGACCGTTGTGGAAAAATTCAGCGGAATCGACCATTTTCTGCGCTTGGAATTTCCAGAGGTCGTAAGAAAGTTTTTCATCATCACCCAGGCTTGCGTAGTCAAATTGCGCCTGCATTTCTTTGACTGATGCCTGCTTCCAATTCATCTGCTCGGCAAATGCCTCATAGGTGAATTCGTCAATTTCATCGTTGCGCTCTTTGCGCCCAAGAAAAGTCATTTGTATGGGGGAGAACTGCAATTCTTCCTCGTATTTTTCATCTAACCATTGGGTTAGAGATTGCGTGTTGGCGCTTGGCGTTTGAGTTGCGGTATTCGTAGAAGCAGACTCTGGACTACAGGCGCCTAAAACGAAGGCTAGGCTGAAGGCGATTAAAGCCTTTGAGTATGCGTCCGTAGCATAGGTGTTCATATTTTTGCGCGGCGTATTGCCTGCAAAAGCAAAGTTGAGCTTGTTCATAGTGTAATCTCTGGGCTGTTGATTGATAACAAAACTGGGTAAGTATAGGGCCAACTAATGACGGTTGGTAATTGTAAGCGTCATTGGTTAAAGCTTTTGCAAAAGACCCTATGTGCCACAATATAGGTTCGACACGCCAAATAACTTAAAAGAATTAGATGAATCAATGACGTCAAAAAATGAAACCCCAACCAATGAAGCGACCCAAGTTGACGAGCAAGACTTAAAGCAGGGTCCATTGCATGGCCTGCGCATTTTAGATTTGTCCTCCGTGGTATCTGGGCCTATGGCCGCTGTTGTATTGGCGGATCAAGGCGCCGATGTGATTAAGGTGGAGCCGCCGGGCTGGGGCGATGGCATTAGAGGTTTGGGCGCATCGCGTAACGGACTGAGCGCTATTTACGCCATGATTAATCGAAATAAGCGCTCCATCGCCATTAACTTAAAGCATCCCGAAGGCCAGGAATTGGTCCGTCAACTTGTGCAAGACGCAGATGTGTTGCTGCAAAATTATCGCCCAGGCAAGCTGCAAAAACTCGGCTTGGACTACGCAACACTAAAAGCCATTAACCCTCAGTTGGTGTACGCCTCCATTAATGGCATGGGCGAGGTGGGTCCTTACGCGGAACACAAAACCTACGACTATGTGATTCAAGCATTGAGTGGTGTGCTAGATGTGCAGGCTGGCGGTGCAAACGCAGCGGAAGGTCAGCCACTGCAAATGGTCCGGACCATTTTGTACGACAAAATTACTGCGCTGACCGCCGCCCAAGGCATCACCGCTGCGCTATTGGCTCGAGCGCGCGGAGCAGGCGGTCAGCATGTGCAATTATCCATGTTAGACACCGCGGTTTATTTTAACTGGCCCGACCTAATGTGGAACTACAGCTTCAAAGGCCAGGGCGCTCAGCTCGCTGGCGATTTGGCGGACGTTTGTGAAGTCAGCGAAACCTCAGATGGCGCCATTGTTTCTAGCTATTTGGGGGTGGACACCCGTCAGTATGAAACAGAGCAGTTGGTGGACTTGTTGATAGAGAATGAGATTCCAGTGGGGCGGGTGAATCGAAGGGAGGATTTGCTGAGTGACCCCCAAATTCAGGCGACGGGTATTCTCCAAGCGGTAGACCACCCCCGGGGCGGTGAAATGGTGCAGCCACGAGCTGCTGTTAGATTTAGTGAAACCCAACATACAAATAACACGCCTTCGGCAGACCTAGGTGAACATACGGTCGAGATTCTCAGTGACTTGGGACTTACTTTTGCTCAAATGCAGGATCTGGCTAGGCAGGGGATCATTGCTTAGAGCTTAGAGCTTAGAGCTTAGAGCTTAGAGCTCGCCACTGAGCAGGCGCGTTCGTCAGCTAAATTCCACCCTCTACCTTTACGCCTGTTTCGAGCCGCGATCATTGCGTGTGTAGTCGCTTGGGTGGAAGTACGACGGGTTACTTATTGGGATGGATGAAGGTTGGATCATTGTGCTGGCTATGGATATAGTCCAATGGTCTGCAACTGTCTTAATTTGGGAGATAAAAGTATGGGCATTGACCCACTATATTATTGGATAGGTATTGGTTTCGCCTTAATAATTGCCGAAGTCACTATGGGTAATTTCATTTTATTCTTCTTAGGTGTGGCGTCGATCTGTGTCGGCGGCGCATTGTGGGTAGGTATGCCCGCTGACGGTGGTATGCCTTACATTCTTTTCGCAGCGTTGGCAGTGTTTTTTCTCTTGGTAGTGCGTTCGCGTATGCCCGCGTTCACCGTGGGTGATGTGGCTCAGTCAACAGCGGATGAAGACTTTGTTGGCTATGAGGTGACGATAGAGACAGGTTTCGATGAAGCATCTCCCGGTCGCGGTAGAGTCAACTATCGGGGCGCAAGCTGGGATGCGCGCAGCGCGCAAGATCATTTTGCTACGGGTGCTTTAACTACAATTATTGATCGTAACGGCAGCAACCTTGTTGTCGGCGACAAGGAGCTTTAAATGGATTTAAGCCTATTTTTTGGAGGGGCAGTGGCCCTATTGGTCATTGTTGTATTGCTCAAAACGGCCCGAGTTGTGCCTCAGCGTGAACAGTTTGTCATTGAACGTTTAGGTAAGTATTCCAAGACACTGGACGCAGGCTTTCACCTTTTGGTGCCCTTCGTTGATGTGGTCGCGTACAAGCACACACTGAAGGAACAAACCTTAGATGTGCCATCCCAGAGCTGTATCACCAAAGACAATATCTCTGTAGAAATCGATGGTGTGATTTACATGCAGGTGAATGACGCAAGAGCGGCCAGTTATGGCATTGAAAACTACGTGTTTGCAACCTCCCAGCTTGCGCAAACCACGCTGCGTTCCGAGATTGGTAAGATCGAGTTAGATCGCACCTTTGAGGAACGAGTGACCATTAACTCTCAGGTGGTTGAAGCCGTTGACCGCGCCGCAGAACCTTGGGGCGTGAAAATTTTACGCTACGAGATTAAAGACATTGTGCCGCCAGCGTCGGTGAAAGATGCGTTAGAAAAACAAATGCGTGCAGAACGAGAGCGTCGCGCCGTAGTAGCCACGTCCGAAGGTGAGCGCCAATCGCGCATTAATGTATCTGAAGGTGATCGCCAAGAGGCCATCAACTTGTCTGAAGCTGAAAAGTTGCGTCAGATAAACGAAGCAGAAGGCCGCGCAGAAGAAATTAAGCTAATTGCCCAAGCAACCGCCCACGGTCTGCGTGAAGTTGCCAGTGCGCTCTCAGAGCCCGGTGGCCGCGAAGCGGTAAATCTGCGCGTGGCAGAGCAGTGGGTAAAAGAGTTTGGTAAGTTGGCGCAAACCAACAACACCATGATTGTGCCCGCACAATTGGGCGATGTAGCCACAATGGTTTCAACAGTTATGGGCACCATGGGTAATATCTCTGGAGACAGATCCAAAGATAAAAGCGGCGATCAGAATTACGATTAAGGGCTGGGTTTAAGGTAATGCAGACGCTGGGCATGATCTTGATAAAGGCGTTTCTGCGCGCCGGTGGTGAAAAAGCGCGCAGTGTGGCCCGGCCACTTTAGCAAGAGATTCGACGTGCCGTTGGTATCAATTCTCTAAACAGTTAACTGCTTTTTTTGCGCGGCGCGTAGGCTCATTTAGCTGTGCTTAATTCCAAGGAGTGGGTGCTTGAGAACGGCTAGCGATTGGCTTTATTGTGGGTGCTTGACTGATGTCGCAGCACGCTCTTGTCACGCAGGGCGTTGTGTTTGGTTTTGCGGCCAGTTACGCGCTCGCGCCAGCGCTTAAAGGATCGGGCGGTGATATTACCGCGCATGATCTTTATTACTTTATCCTCAGGCACCTGAAATTGCGCCTCTATGGCCTCGAAAGGTGTGCGGTCTTCCCAAGCCATTTCAATGATGC
>QXZU01000196.1:0-13225 GCA_009886205.1 K189A clade bacterium
GGCAACTACACCAATTGGTTAGAAAACAAAGAAGCACGACTGGCGCAAGAAGCATCACGCGATGAAGCCAAACAACGCGTAATTAAGGCCGAGCTAGAATGGGTGCGATCCAACGCCAAAGGTAAGCGGACAAAAAGCAAGTCACGCTTGGCGCGCTTTGATGACCTTGTAGCCGCTGAAGAAGAACGACGCAACGAAACAGGCGAACTGTTTATCCCCACCGGCGAACGTCTTGGCGAGAAAGTCATGGTGATCAACAACTTGAGCAAGGGCTTTGGTGAAAGGCTGTTGATCGACAACTTCAACGCCATCATTCCCCGCGGCGCAATCGTCGGCATCATTGGCGGCAACGGCGCAGGCAAGTCGACCTTCTTCAAGATGCTCACGGGCCAAGAAACCCCTGACACCGGCAACATTGAAATTGGTTCAACGGTGCAAATGGCCTACGTAGACCAAAGCCGCGATGAACTGTCAGATGAAAAAACCGTGTGGGAAGAAGTGTCCGACAACCAAGACATCATGCGCATTGGCAAGCACGAAATAGCCAGCCGCGCATACGTAGGCCGGTTCAACTTCAAAGGCACCGACCAGCAAAAATTTGTGGGCAAGCTTTCAGGTGGCGAGCGCAACCGCGTACACCTAGCAAAACTGCTGCGCAGAGGCGCAAACGTATTGCTGCTGGACGAACCCACTAACGACTTAGATGTGGAAACACTGCGCGCGCTGGAAGAAGCCATACTGACGTTTGCCGGCACCGCACTGGTGATCTCACACGACAGATGGTTCCTCGACCGTGTCGCCACACACATCATCGCCTTTGAAGGAGACAGCGACGTGATTTGGTATGAAGGCAACTACAGCGAGTACGAAGTAGACCGCAAGAAACGTTTAGGCGATTCAGCACCCACCCGTGTGCAGTACAAGCCAATTCATAGATAGGGAAGGGATAGAGTTGGAAAGTTAGAGGTAGAGGTAGCCGGGGCAGGCTACCTTTATCATAGTCGCTTGACGCACCCAGGCAGCCTAGCCAATAATTTATGGCCCCATCAACATCAGCTCTGCTAGTTTTCAATTTTCACGACTATTACACCTAACGCCCCAGCGACCAGCGGGAGCGATTGCTGCACCTTGTTAGAAGGTGTTTTTTACTAGCCAATTTGCGCCTTCTATTAATTCTCTAATTTGTTCTTTACTAGGTTCTACATCTTTTTTATGGGAGCAAATATTTCTTATATCAGCGAGATAAGTAACCTTTCTCCGTGTAGGTATGTCAAATACACCTTCATTTTTAAGAGGGTCATTGAGGTCACTTATTGTAGGGTGTTTTTTTCGAGATTTAATGCCATGGCTTTTAGCTAATTTTTGCAAGTGGTTTTCAATAACGACGCCAACAAGTGCACCAGCAGCTCTCAAGCTGGTTTTCGCAAGCTGATTCGCTGTTTCTAATTCAGAATCCTGAATTGCAGAAAGGAGTTCTGAATCAATATTTGCTAGAACAGAATCAATTCGCTCACGTAGCGAGTTTAAAATCGTAAGCTGGTTAAATACATTTCGAGTTGTTTCTTGACGAGTATCAAAATCTTGTAACTGATATGACCCCGGTCTAACCCCTTTTAGGTAGTCTTGTATGACATAAGTGCCATATCCAAGACCTTTACGCTTTGGATCGATCTCATAATAAGATTTAAATTCAGCGTACCGATCATATGCAAGAACCTCCACTACCCTAAGTGATTTGGTATACCACGACTGATATTCATAGTAAAAATTAGGTTCTTTATCTTTAACTTGAAAAGCTTTTACAAGTTTTGACCCTTCCTCATAAAGAGTTGAAATCTCTTTTGATATAGTCTCTTTAATGTCCATATGAGCCTTTTAACGTTTCGAATCAGCTGCACCAGCTTTGCTGGCGTCCGGCTGCATGCGTTTGTTAGAGGGCTGGCTGGAATATTTTTTCTTTGTACTAATACAGTATCTCGACAACCCGCTTAGCGTTTTCCCTGTTTGCATTGAGCCCCATTCTTTCCGTTTGGATTTTAACTAAGTAATCCACTATTTTTTCTTCCGAGTTTTGGCCAAAAAGCATCTTGAAAACTTGTGGAAGATAACTCGAATATTCATCCCTGGCATTGGGAGCATCTGAGACTCCAATCGGATCCCAAATGTAGTGCAAGACTTCATCAGTGGCTCGATAAAGTTCCATTTGTTGAGGATCTAGCTTTCTACCCATTAAGCCCTCTAGCATTTGTATATTGCGCATGCGCATTTGGCTGTTTTCTCCACTTCAGGAAGACATCAGTAGGCGATTGATTTTGGTGGGCTTTATTCAAAACAATGCGGTCCTTTCCAAAAAAAGTGCCCATGCGCAATAGCACTCCCTCTTATGCGCGTTAGGTCTTCACACGAACAGAGGACTATGGAATCGCTTTGCGCTCACTAGAAATCAGACAATTGGAATGTTTTTTGCGCCAAACGGCATCCGGTTTGAGGGGCTAACCGGCGGGATTGTTTTACTTACAGACCTGCGACGACTTCTAGCGCGGCGGCTAGGGTTTTTACGCCGTGGACTGTCATGTTGCCTAGCTTTTCTTTGGGGCTATTGGCAAAGGGTACTATGGCGTGTTTGAAGCCATGTTTGGCAGCTTCACGCATGCGCTCTTGACCATTGGCTACAGGGCGTAACTCTCCGGTTAGTCCTAGCTCACCAAATACAATTAGGTCTCTGGGTAATACGCGATCGCGGAATGAGCTGAGCACTGCCAACAATACTGCCAAGTCTGCGCCGGTCTCTGCGATGCGCACACCACCTACTACATTGGCAAAAACGTCTTGGTCGCCCAACGCTATGCCGCAATGCCGATGCAATACTGCCAAGTGCATGGCGAGTCTTTGTTGATCTAAACCTACCGCTACACGCTTGGGGTGACCGCCGGCTACGTCATCTACCAGCGCCTGTAGTTCTACCAACAAAGGCCGAGTGCCTTCCCAGGTGACCGTGGCAATGCTGCCGGGAGAATCTACGTCGCCGCGCTGAAGAAATATGGCGGAAGGGTTGGCCACTTCTTTCATGCCCATATCGGTCATGGCAAAGACGCCTAGCTCGTTCACCGCGCCGAAACGATTTTTGTGTCCGCGCAGGGTTCTGAAGCGGCTGCCTGCTGGACTGTCTAGCATCATGAAGCAGTCGATCATATGTTCTAACACCTTGGGGCCAGCAATGCCGCCTTCTTTGGTGATGTGGCCTACCAGCACTATTACAACGTCTTTTTGTTTTGCCAAACGGGTAAAGTATGCGGCGGTTTCTTTTACTTGGGTAACCGAGCCTGGGGTGGAATCTACCGACTCCATTTGCATGACTTGTATGGAGTCTAGTATGACTACCGCTGGTTTTTGCTCTTCTATTAGATTGGCTATGATTTCTGCACGGGTCTCTGCTGCCACACTGAGGCCGTCTAACGGCAAGTTGAGGCGCTTGGCGCGCATGGCTAGCTGCTGCAATGATTCTTCGCCGGTGACATACAGTACGCCTTTGCTTTGGGCCAAAGTGGTACACGCTTGCAGCAGTAGGGTACTTTTACCTGCGCCGGGGTCGCCGCCAATTAACACCACGGAACCCGGTACGAAGCCGCCACCGAGGACGCGGTCTAACTCTTTAAAACCCGAGGCGATGCGCGGTGTTTCTAAAGCTTCTATTTCACTGAGTTTTTTCACTTGGGCGGTAACGCCTGCATAGCCTACGGCTGCATTGGCAATGGGCGTTATGTTGACTCGACTTAGGGTATTCCAAGCGTTACACGTACCGCACTGGCCCTGCCACTTGCCGTGCTCAGCGCCGCACTCTTCGCAAACAAACGCAGACTTAGTTTTACTCTTGGCCATGTCGCCTTTTATCCGATTTCTTTCAACTGTTTGGGTAGCTAACGAGGCCGCTGATATTACTCAGCAAAGTCGTTGTACATTTCGTGGGCGAGGTCTTCAAATTTGGTCAGGTTGCCGGTGAATTTCATCTTCACCTTACCGATGGGTCCATTACGCTGCTTGCCAATAATGATCTCTGCTAAACCAATATCTTCGCTGTTCTCGTTATACACCTCATCTCTGTAGATGAAGAGAATTACGTCGGCATCTTGCTCAATAGCGCCTGATTCGCGTAGGTCCGAGTTCATTGGGCGCTTGTCTGGCCGCGATTCTAACTGACGGTTGAGCTGAGAGAGTGCAATCACGGGGCAACTCATTTCTTTGGCCAAAGCTTTCAACGAGCGGGAAATTTCGGAAATTTCTGTAGCACGGTTTTCACTGGCTTTCGCCGTACGCATTAATTGCAGGTAATCGATTACGATCATGTCCAGACCACCGGCCTCTCGAGACACGCGTCGTGCTCGTGAGCGCACTTCGCCTGGGGTCAGCGCCGGGGTGTCGTCAATGTAAAGGCGCTTATCTTTCAACTGGCTCACCGCACCCGTGAAGCGGGTCCAATCTTCGTCTTTCAACTCACCGTTACGCAATCTCGTTTGGTCAATACGGCCTAGACTTGAAATCATACGCATGACAATTTGTTCGGCGGGCATTTCCATACTGAATACCAGCACAGCGCCACCAGACATCGCCGCGTGTTCAACCATGTTTACCGCGAAAGCTGTTTTACCCATGGAAGGTCGTGCGGCTAAAATGACGAGATCCGAGGGTTGCCAGCCTGAAGTCTTTTTATCTAGGTCTTTAAACCCAGAGGAAACGCCGGTAATGGCGCCTTTAGAGGCAAAAAGAAATTCTACTTTCTCAACCGCTTTGGCCAACAACGGCGCAATTTTTTCTGGGCCATTTTCTTTAACACGGTTTTCTGCAATTTGAAAAACCGACTGCTCGGCGAGTTCAAGTAGGGTATCGGTATCGCGTCCATCTGGCGTGAACGCCGAATCTACGATCTGATTAGCCGCGCCAATTAGCTGACGCAAAACAGAACGCTCGCGGACAATTTTGCCGTAGGCCAAGATGTTACTGGTGCCCGGTGTAGATTCTGTCAGTTCTGCTAGATAGGCAATGCCGCCAGCTTTTTCTAGCAGGCCTCGTGATTGCAGACGCTCTGATACGGTCACCGCATCGAGGGGCGCATCATCAGTGGCTAACTCATTCATGGCAGCAAAAATAATTTGGTGCTGGGTGCGATAAAAATCAGTGTCTGCCACCACCTCTATGAGATCAAACCAGGACTGGTCGTCTAGCATTAAGCCGCCAAGTACCGACTGCTCTGCCTCATTAGAATGGGGCGGCACTTTCAGCGCGCTTACGGCGTTATTTTCTGGGTCGTACTCAGACATGGGCGATTCAGTTCTTTAATTGCTACTTTTCTGGCGTCGAATATTCGAACGGGGCTTGGCGCTTATTTTGCGACTAGAACGGCGAAAAAGTCAGCAGGTCACTCTTTAATATGGGATAGGGAGATTGAGCAGTAAACGCTGGGATTGCAACCCATTGAGTTGATGGCTTAGCGTTACCTGCATCGGAATTCTACAAATTGGCGTTCGCGCTTTGCTAAATAAGCATTTAGTTAAACGCTTTTTTGCTGAAGATGGCCCCAATGCATGCAAGCACCGGGGCACCTTCACAATAGATCTATTTAATCTATCGGCTACTCTTCAACAACAGCGACTTTAATGCCTGCTGTTACGTCAGAGTGAAGTTGTACGGCGATTTCGTACTCACCAAGGGCGCGGATAGCACCGTCTGGTAGGCGAACTTCGCTACGCTCTACTTCATGGCCATCGGCTACTAGGGCATCTGCGATGTCCTGAGTACCAACGGAGCCGTATAAACGACCTTCTTCGCCAGATTTAACCATGATGGTCAAGATGTGGCCTTCGATCTTCTCTGCGCGAGCCTTAGCTTCGCCCAATATGCCTTGCGCTTTCGCTTCTAGCTCAGAGCGACGTTGCTCAAAAACTTCACGATTAGCGTTATTCGCTTGAACAGCTTTGGCATTTGGAATTAGGTAGTTACGTGCAAAGCCCGGCTTTACAGAAACTTCATCACCCAAATCACCAAGATTGTTTACGCGTTCTAATAATATAACGTTCATTGACTTTCCTTATGCCCGCTTATTTATGCTGGTCGGTATAAGGCAACAATGCCAAATATCTAGCGCGCTTAACTTCTTTTGCAAGATTACGCTGGAATCGGGCTGTTGCGCCGGTGATACGACTAGGAACGATTTTTCCGGTTTCACCAATAAACTGCTTCAGTGAATCCAAATCTTTGTAATCCACTTCAATTTCTTTGAACTGGACTTGTACTCTTCTGCCACCGCCTCTCATCATGATGCTTCTCCTTCAACTGCGGGTGCTTCTGCTGCGGCTTCGGGCGCCACTTCAGCTTCTTCTGCAGCAGGTGCTTCTTCAGCAGCTGGCTCTGCGGCTCTGCTAGCAGACTCTTCTTCGCGACGACGGTCGCGTTCACGATCTTTCTCTTTGTCGCGCAACTCTTCTTCGTAAATCTTAGAGTTACCCGTTACAGGGCCTTTACGTCTGATCACCATGCTGCGGATCACTGCATCGTTAAAGCGGAATGCGCTTTCTAGCTCATCAAGAATTTCTTGACCCACTTCAATGTTGAGCATGATGTAGTGTGCTTTGTGCACTTTGTTAATTGGGAAAGCCAGTTGGCGACGGCCCCAGTCTTCGGTTCTATGAACCGTGCCGTTACCGCGTTCTATCATCCCGTGATAGCGTTCGATCATACTTGGTACTTGATCGCTCTGATCAGGGTGTACCATAAAAACAATTTCATAATGTCGCATTGCGCTTCCTTATGGTTGACGTCAGTCAAGCTGACGAGTTGCCTCCAAGGATTTAAGCTTTCGCTACCATTGTGAAGCAAGGATGAGTCCCGCCAAGCCTAAAACTTTGCGGGCGCGCATTGTAGGCGGCCCTGCACTGGCGCGCAAGGCCTTTGATTCGGTTTAAAGCCACGGTTTAGCGAGGCTTTTGCGTAAGTTTGCTTGGTATCAACCCTGCTTTTGGGGTTTCACTTATTGGGGTAATAGACCTGCAACCAACAATGCAGACTAGGGAGCGACGGTTTTTGCTGCAACTGTCCGTTGACGGACCATTTCATACAAAAGTACGCCGGTGGCTACCGATACGTTTAGGCTCTCAACGCTGCCAAACATTGGGATACTGACCAAGTGATCGCACAGACTTCGAGTTAACCGGCGTAAGCCTTTACCTTCGCTGCCCATGACCAGAGCGGTGGGGCCTTTTGAGTCCATGGTATCCCAGACAGTACCGCCCTCTCCATCGGCGCCAAGTACCCAGACACCTTGGCCTTGCAACCAGGCAATGGTTCGAGCCAGATTGGTCACTTGGACTAAAAACAAATCTTCCGCGCCGCCTTGAGCGGTTTTTAACACCACCGGGCTTAAGGGCGCGCTGTTACGCTTGGGCATGATCACCGCATCAACGCCGGCGGCATTGGCTGTGCGCAGGCAAGCGCCCAAATTACGCGGGTCTGTTATCTCATCTAAAATCAAAATCAGCGGCTCACTACCAAATTCCGGCCACTTATCTTTCAGATCTTTTTCGTCGGCCAAAGTACGCGAATGACACTCAAGTAATACGCCTTGGTGCGACAAGTCGGGGACGCGGCGTCGAAACCAAACCTCTTCCATGGTCTGAAAACGCACGCTGGCTTCGCGCGCCAGACTAATGAGTTCGTTGTAGCGGGCATCACGACGGCCTTTCATTAAATAGAGACAACGCGCCAATGCTGGTGCTTCCCGTAGCGCAGCTCTCACCGCCTGAATTCCTACCACTTCATCCATCTAAATAAACTCGCTCTCTACTTTTATAACTTTTATAACTTTTAGGTCTTTGATCGTTGGGCTAAAACTGACCAAGCGCGTGCTGGCAGATTATCCAACGGTTGGTCGGTATTACTCGCTAACCAAACAGGCTTTAACTTTTATCTGCAAACTTGCTGCGGGGCTTTGCCCTGACCTTTTTCTTTACTTTTTTCTTGCCCACATCGGCGTTGCTTTTGCCCTTCTTCTTTTTCTTTGGCTTCTTAGTGGGGCTAGATTCCACAGCAGGGTTTTCTGTTTCTAGGGTGGCCGCTTCAACCCTACGCCTGCGCCGGCTTTCCCTGCTACCTGAAGTGCTGTCTTCTGGGCCAGTCTCAGTAGGCGCTGCTTCGGCTTTCGCTTTGATCTTGCGCTTGCTGGCTGCCCACGGGTCGTTGGCATCTAAGACTGCCTCTTCTGGGCTTTTTTGCTCAGGGCTGTTTTTACTCTCAGAACGCTCAAGGCTGTTTTTCCTTCGGCTCTTAACTTTACGTCGATCATTGCCGCTCCCTGCATTGGGTGGAAGGCGCAGCTCAATTTTCCCTTGGGGCGGCTCTACATTAACCACCACTACTTCTATTTCATCACCTAGGGTGAAGCGCTTGCCGTTACGCTCTCCGTACAGACATTGGTTGCGTCGGTCGTAACGGAAGTAGTCGGATCCTAGATCTGAAATATGCAAAAGACCTTGCACATAATAGTCTTCCATCTCAATAAACAGGCCAAACTCGGTGACTGTGGCAATGGTGCCGCTCACTGTCTCACCCACGTGCTGACGCAACAGCTCGCACTTGAGCCAGGCTTCAACGGTCCAGCCTGCAGATTCTGCGCGGCGCTCGTTGTTGGAACAGACCTCACCAAGGGCCGCCAACTTCTCGTCGTCTGGCACCCACTTACTGCGGTTTTTATCCACTTGTAAAATGGCCTTAATCGCTCGGTGCACCAACAAATCTGGATAGCGCCGGATTGGGCTTGTGAAGTGCATGTAGCGCTCTAAACCCAGACCAAAGTGGCCTTTATTTTCTGGCGTATAAACAGCTTGCTTCATGCTGCGCAGGACCAATTGCTGGTAAAGCCAGCCATTGGGCTTTTCTGCCATTTCGCCGAGCAGCGTTTTGTAAATCAGTGAACTAGGCACGCCTTGCGGAATGCTCAGTCCAATAGACATTAGGTCTTGGCGAAGCTCCTCCAATTTTAGGGAGTCTGGTCTATCGTGAACCCGGTACAACGATCTGCTTTCGTTTTCCTCAATAAATGCTGCGGCGCATACATTGGCATTAATCATGGCCTCTTCAATAATCTGATGAGCCATTAACCGAGGCACACTGGCAACACCCGTCACATGGCCGTGCTCAATTTCAATTACGCCTTCACGGCTATTAAAGTCTAGTCCGCCGCGATCATCCTTGGCCTGACTAAAGGCCAAAAATACCTGCTTGAGCGCGGCAACGGATGTCAGCACACCCGGCATATCTTCTTTATTACAAGGCAGGGCTTCATCGTTATCTAAGTGCGCCTGCACTTGTTCATAGGTGAGTCGGCCATGAGAACGAATGACCGCTTCATAAAACTTGTGCTCGCGAACCACACCTTTGACCGACACTTGCATTTCGCACACCAACGCCAAACGGTAAACATCTGGCTTTAGCGAGCACAATTCGTTGGATAAGCCTTCTGGCAACATAGGCACCACAAAGCTGGGCAAGTAAACCGAGGTGGTTCTATTTTGCGCCTCATTGTCTAAGGCAGAATTTGGTTTTACGTAATTCGCCACATCGGCAATGGCCACAATAACCTGCCAGCCTTTGCGCCCACCGAGCGACTTGGCATAAACCGCGTCGTCAAAATCTTTTGCTGTTTCGCCATCAATGGTCACCAAGGGTGTTTGGGTTAAATCAACACGATCGGGATGCTGTCCCAACTGCACAGACTTAGGCAGGCGAGCGACTGCACGCCCAACGGCGTCAGGCCACTCGGTAGGAATATCCAAACTTTCTATAGTGGAGCTAATGGCCTGCTCAATAACGGAGTCGGACTTTAAAACATCGACCAATGCACCGAACAGACCGTTACGATCTTGATCAAGAATTTGCACGCGAACCGTGTCGCCGTGACCGGCAGTGTCTGGCTTGGCATCCAACCTAACGCGGCCGCTAAAGCCGCGGCCCAGCGGATCTACCTGAGGGAACTTACCCTTGAGGTTAAGTACGCCCACCACCGGACGGGGGCTGTATTTCAATATGCGGGTGACCACTGCTTGTTCATCAACCACTTTATATTCGATCTCATCGCTGGGTCGTCCAGAAAGCGCACCGCGCTCTGGCTTAGCAAGGGCGAAGCCATCAACAAATAGGCGCGGCCCAAGGCCCGTTACCAGGCCGGTCAATGCACCCGCAGTTGGCGCAGACACAACGGTGGCTGGTTGATCTGGTGCTGTACTTTCTAAGGTTTCACTCACTGCCGAGTCTGCGTCTTGAGCAGGTGTTTTATTTCTTTTCCGAGCTTTTGCCGGCGAGAGTAGGTATTCGCGATTCTCGTTGGCAACAATTTCGCCAAGCCGAACCAAACCACGCAGTATTTGCCGCACGCGCTTTACGCCGTGGGGTTTTGGCACATCAAGTATCTCGACCATTTGCTGCCAAGTAATGGGCACCGGGTGCTCAACTAAAAGGTCGATTACTCGCCGGGCATTCAAGACGCGTTGCTGAGAACTTCCAGCCGAAGTATTCGTATCATTAGACTTCGACAAGTTTGACACCTTCTATTAGTTTTAAGTAAAGTCCGCGGCCTTATCAGACCGCACATGCCCAGGTGGTGAAATTGGTAGACACGCTAGCTTCAGGTGCTAGTGGCCGTAAGGCCGTGGAGGTTCAAGTCCTCTTCTGGGCACCACGAATAACGACTAAAGCCCTACCAAACATAGGCTTTCTAGCAAGATCCCAGCAGGTCTTGTCAACATATCGTCTTTCTAGCAATCCAGAAACAGTGTGGTTGGCCACAAGTGCGATTCCTTAACCAGAGAACTAATGGCACCTATCGCTACCTCAGCCGCTACCCTACCGGCTTTGCAGCCACTTATCCTTACTTGCCAACGCAATACAGCAGCGAATTCCCAGAGATCAACGATGCTTGCTCAGACGAGCAGAAGCATACAGCATTAGCTAAAGCTGCCAAGTGGTATGGCCTTCACATTACGACCTTAAAAACTAGCGACCCTAACGCCTATAGCGAAACTGAGCGCGCCATAGCTGTAGAGAAAGCCCTAAGACAAGGGCCGGCGTGCAAAGGATCGTTACATACTGCTGCGGAGCCTGGTGGATTGGTAAAATGTCGCTAAGCTAAGGGGGATGCCTTCAGATGCTGAAAGAACTAAGCAACCCTATGTGGTAGTCAAAAGACCCTGCGAAATGTGGCTACGGATCAGAGGTACTACAGAGCTAATGGAAGAAGCTGAGCTAGCTAAGATAAATAACTTTCTGAAGGGTCATGACTGGGGAGCTAAAGCGCCAGTTAGATTGATTTACAGCACAGATTCCTTCCATGGTGGACGTTTGTATACGCCATATCAAAACTTACCTAGCAGGAAAATAGACATCAGGAAGCACTCCTTAATTGATGGTGAGCCGTTGAGCGAAGTAGATTTCAGCGCCAATCAACTGCGACTTCAATTAGCTGTTTTACATGGCGAGGATGCAGGTGATGACCCATATGAAAACATAGCAATGCGTAGCAGGATCTTTGATAGAGAGAAGATCAAGGCCTTCATTGTCAGAGCCATAGGCTCCGACTCACGACACAAAGCTGAGGGTTCGTGCAGAAAGCTAGGCATTAGTGTTAATGAGTTCAATACACTTGAAGCTGCTACATGGGCACTTTATCCAATACTCAATTTGTTTACAGACTGGACTCACCAAGGTCAGAGTTTAGAAGACAAGATCTTGAAGAAAGTAATGCTTAAGGGCATAGATGACGGAATTGTATGTTTACCCGTGCATGATGCTGTAGCTGTACAGCAAAAACATCAATTCTGGGCTATAAAGACCATGATGCGTTTGTGGACTGAAGCAGTTGGCTGCAACGTTAAGCCAAGACTAAAAGTTGACAAACCATCAAAAAACTAGCCTTTTGCGCCTCAGAGCAAATCTATGGCGTTGATTAGCTCCCCGCCGCAGGCAGCAAGTACAAAAAAGCCCACCGAGGTGGGCTAGAGTTACTGATATGCGAGATTAATCTGAGTTTCTCCAACCACCAGAAGTCCCACCGCCACAGGTCCGGTAGCAACCGCCGCTATAAGTTTCAACATAATGTCTGCCAATGTTAATGCTAGTCGCGAAATCTCTATTTCTAAGTCGTCGTCCATCAAACCTACTAGGGGGCTTCCAACCTATACTTGCAAGGTGCGCGGCGGCTCTGGCCCGTTGCGCATTTGCTATAGCATCAATGGAGGAAGAACCATCAGATGCATGGATAACGTAATCCGTTCCTGGCATATAAACCACCCGCACCGTTTTGACCTGATTATCAGGGAGAACAAGTGTTAGGCTGTCTATCGTACCGCTGCCAAAATAAAGAGCCTTTTGCACAATTCTACTAAGGCTCGGCCTACATCGTACAGTTACAGTATGAACTTGGGGGTTGGTGATTCTAACATCGAAAGCACCAACATTTTCGGTTCTAGGAGCGGTAGCGTCTAAACCTACTGGATTTCTACCCCAAGCTAAGTTGTGAGCATAGTTAGCATACGTCTGCCTACCAGCATCTGATTAAGGGATTCCGCAGCCTGAGCAATAAAACGGCTGAGTCGCAAAGGCTTGAGCAGAAGCTAGCGCTAGAAGCAAAACTGATAAAAGCTTAAACATCAAATCGCTCCTTCAGGCTTGAACTACCCGTCACAGCTATTTGCGTTTGAGCAATTGAGGCTTTCAATTCCGCAACAAGTTTCTGAACACGAGCCTTGTCTGGCACGAATCCATCAGGCACTTTCAGTGCTGAAACTGTATTTGGATCAGCGCCCATTGCGAGAGCGACATCAATAAGAGCAATGTGCATCGCAACATCCTCTTGATTAATTTCTCGTATGGGATCGTACAAACGGAAAGTACGGTGAGCAGCAAAAGTAAGGGGGCCATACTTTTCAGAGGTGGCGGCCGCGTGCAAAAGTAGCTTTAAAGCAGCCTCTGGCTCCTCTGCACTTATTCGTTCCGCTAAAATCTGCGCTGCTAACGGCTCGCCGTAGGAAAGAGTATCTAACGCTGCATTATCTAATGTGTAATAAGGGTGACGTGGAAGCTTGTACTCATCCCTGCAAACTTCTTTAGCTATCAGCTCTCCTTTCTCGGTAACAACATCCGTCGTTTCACACACCGTGGTTGAGGGGTTGTAGAAAGTTACATT
>QXZU01000196.1:13235-27831 GCA_009886205.1 K189A clade bacterium
CTCGTGATTTCAGGTCCCTGACTGGGTGCCTGCTGTGCCAGTCCTACTTGCTCTGGCTTTCCTTCGTATTGATACGCCACCATTGCAGCCGCAGTAACAACTACAGTTAAGGCGTACTTTAAGCACTGATTCATCTGTATTTCCCTCCGTGGAATGAGTGTGCAGTCAGTCAGGTGGCTACAGGTGTGCAACGCCCTAACCAACGTCATAAGTTATAGGAAGCAGATTGCAGGGAGGGAAACCACTGTCAGACAAGCGGAAGGGTGGCGAGGACAAACGGTGTTTTTTTGTGAAAACTAGGCAATCTTTGTGATCACTGTTGCGCTTTTGGAAAAACAATTGCTGTTTTACCCGTTCGTTAGTGTTCTATTCTTTGTGGCCTGTTGTAATTGCCAATAAGCCTAGACACGTTGCTTTTGGATTCTTCCTCGTCACAGAAAAAATAATGCAGGGCGGCGGACAAATTAGGGGGTAAAAGAGGCGGGCAGAAAAGGAAGGCAAAAAAGACCCAGATGCTTACTACTCCATCTGGGCGTCAGTGGCTGAAATCTCAGCCTATTTATTCACTTACCGCTCTTGTGGCGACAATGATTTGGCACTCGGTACTGCTGAGTGCACGACTTAGTAATGCAATAATTAGGCCGCTCAAAATGGCTCAAAATCGCCTGTTTTGGCACTTTTGCGCACTAAAATTGCGCTTTAGGCAATTTGCCCGCACCGTTTTAATGCGTTGGAGCAATTAACTTCGAGGGAAACACTTTGGCGGGCATTGAGTATTTCTTATTTTTTTGCCACATTGACCAACAACATTAAGCACACCAATAAGAATAAAAATACGAGCGGAATATGTGGAAATGGACCTTACTCATAGCGGGATTACTTTCTATAACTGGCGTTCAAGCGGACGACAAAACTGGCAACTGGGATTTCTATTCCGGCGCCACTACCTCTGAGCGCTACGCATCCCTTGATGCAAACAGTTCAGAGCAATTTTACTTCGGCGCCCCTAGGTTGGTGCTCTACTGTTTACAAGGCCAAGGCAATTTTGGTGCCTTCGTCCGCTGGAACAAGTTCATTGGTAACACCATTCACCCCATCCACCTGCAACTTGATCAAGAACCAACTTTGCTAATGTCCTGGTTCGCGGGCGTTGAGGGGGAGAATAGCTGGCTGCCCGCAGGCCGCTTTACCAGCAAAGTGCGCTGCGACAGCGATGACTGTGTTGGCCCAAGCAGAGTCACTATGACGCGACTTGATTTGATCGGAAAAATGCTGAAGGCGAAGAACATAAGCGTTGCGACCACAGACAGTGAGGGCAACTCTTGGTCCGCAGTATTTGCCTCTGCTGGTATGAGAATGGCGGCGAGAGAAACCCTTGGCTTTTGCGGGATCAATGCGGACGCGCTTTAAACCGCTCAGCGACATTCCTACCTTGCACTCACTCGGCGCTCACCGGCCTTTCACACAGGCTTCGCCACGCTGTTGTTGTACTTAGCTTTCTATAAAAGGTTATGAATATGAAACATCTAGTCACAACGATATTGAGCATGGTTTGTATAACGCTGAGTGTCTCAGCCCAAAGTATTGAGTCTCTTGGCTATTCTGTAGTGGCCAGCGACGGCGACATTGAGATCCGCAAATATGAGCCACACTTGCTGGCATCTGTCCGAGTAGCAGGGGATTTTGAAGAGGCAGGCTCCAAAGCATTTCGTCCGCTGTTTAAATTTATTACGGGCGAGAACACGAGCGATGCAAAAATTGCTATGACAGCGCCGGTCATTCAAACCAGCGACGCCAACGAATGGTTGATCTCATTTGTCATGCCCAGAGAGTACGACCTCGAGAGTTTACCCGTGCCCGCGTCCGCGGTCGTAGAAGTGAGCAGCCAACCTGAAATAGTTATGGCAGCCATGGAATACAGTGGCGGTTGGAGCAAAAAGCGATACCTACAGCACGAGGCTTTAATGAAGCAGGCCCTTGCGAGCGGCAGCTACAGGTCTTGTGGCGAGCCAAGATGGGCGCGCCACAACGCCCCATTCACGCCTTGGTTTTTGCGCAAGAACGAGATCTTGGTACCTCTTTGTGGCTCGGAAATGTAGCGCGGAAATCTGACACCAGAGGCTAAATGGCAATCGCGACACGTTGGCGGTGGCGCGCATTATCCCTCTACCAAGGCAGTTGGCTGCCGTCTAAACGGTAAAATTGTCCCGTGCCTTCTGCCGACAGTTGTTCAATAAGGTGGTCTAATTTTTCCGCACAGTGCGCCGCTGTTTGCAGCGGTGCCTTGCGTTGTTTGACAAAATCCTTGGACAAATTACTTACCGTTGTGCCCGGGTGAATGGCCACAATAGTTGGCTCATTACGCCAGCGGCCCGCTTCAATGGCTAAACAGCGAATACCCATATTTAGCGCTGCCTTAGACATACGATAACCAAACCACCCACCCAATTGGTTGTCCTCAATGCTGCCCACCTGAGCCGAAAGAAACGCTGCCTTGAAGCCAGGCACTAGCTTCAGCTTGTTCGCCATTGCCGAAAACAACAAAACCGGCCCAATGGTATTTACCGCAAAGTCATCATGGAGCTTGGCACTACGAATGTTGCGCATGGACTTTTCTGGTCCTCCCAAGGGGCCTTGTAGATACCCGCTGGCGCACACCCACCGATGAATCGGCAACTCCATTGCGGCAATTTGCTCGGCGCAAGCTGCGATTGCCTGCTCATCGCGCAAGTCGCAGGCCAGCCACTGTAACTTGTCATGTGCACTGCGCTTGGGTAGGTGGTGTGTCGCAACAATCCGCTCAATCTCAGGATTTTGCAGGTACCGCTCCAAAAGAGCAGCGCCTATTGCGCCCGCAGCGCCAACAATAAGAACATTCATTCACCTTCTCCCAAACGATCGCGTATTAAAACAACTATTCAATTGAGGCATCATTCGCCTACAAAACATGGACAAATCAGTCGCGCCGGTCTGTCTGAGCGCATTATTCTCAGATATATCTATATTTGTCCAACTTTAATTTGACATTAAGTTACCAAAAGGTAATGATGCACGCTGTAATTTAGACATTCTTAATACGGAAAAGCAAATGAGCAAGATAAATCGCAGAGACTTCCTAGCCACTGGTGCGGCGCTTTGGGCCACAGCACTGATTCCTGTTGTGACTCGCGCTGAGCCAACTGCCCCTATTCTTCAAGAGACGGACGGCATTGCTATTGCCCTGGGCTACAAAAAGGACGCAACTACCGTTGATGTTGCGAAATACCCCAAGCGAGCAGGTGCAAGCGGAGCCACTCAGTTTTGCTCTAACTGTCGATTGTACAGTGCGAAAACTGACGCGCTTGGTGGGTGTTCGGCCATTCCCAATAAGCTGGTTGCCGGCCCGGGCTGGTGTAACGCATGGATCCCAACGGCTTAGTTTTAACAACCCTAGATTCCAAAGACTTCAAAAGCTTAGTCAAAACACATCGACTTCGGTCAGTATTTGTACAGCAGTAGATGAACAGTGCATTGACAATGTTAAGCAACGACAGGCACCTAGACACCACTTCGCAACCCTTGGGTTTGCATCGTTAACCGATAGGCAGTTACTGTTAGACATTAAATTGACAAACCAAGTGCGGAGCAAACAACACAGCACCCGCACGCAAAATAGGCACGGACAACATGGACAGACTTACGATAGGCGCAGTGGCAAATCTTACAGGCGTTCCCTCGCACACCCTCAGAAAGTGGGAGAGCAGGCACTCAATTGTTGTTCCTGAACGCAGTGACTCGGGCAGACGCTTCTACAACAACAGCCACGTGCATCGATTGTTGCTTGTCAAAAGACTGATGTCCGAAGGCCATGCTTTAGGCGAACTTGCGAGACTTGGTACTGATGGCTTAGAGAACCTCAGCTTGCGTCACGACCGAAGCCGCTCGGAAACGTTGGAAGACGGCGTTGATGTAGTTGGCCTAAACCTAGCGCCGCTGTTTGAACGTGCTCAGCCAGAAATTTGTCAAAGCTTCAGTTTATTTCCACAAACACTGGAAAGTTGGTTGGACCGGGGTAACAAACCTTCCCGACACCACAAAGCGCTGTTGGTTGAAAGCGACACCCTTCCGGACACCACGGTTGAGTCGTTAATCAAGCTGAGAAACGGCTCCTATCAACGGGTGATTATTGTTTACGCCTTTGCGCCAAGGCGCATTGAACAGTTGCTGGCCAGCCACGGCATCCAGGCGCTTAAATCGCCAATTACCCCTGAGCATCTGCGCACGATGATGAGCACAAAGTCTCTAGACGTGGCATCTGAGCCGGTGCAAATTGGTGTCAGTGCATTTAACCCTGAGCAACTCTCCAGCATCGCGAACATGATGCCCAGTTTGCACTGCGAATGCCCAAACCACATCGCCAAGCTACTCATAGACATTAGCGGCTTTGAAAAATACTGCCTGCAATGTAAGGACGATGATCCCAAGGAAAAGGCATTGCACGCCCAGCTTGCTGAGATGTCTGCTAGAGCTAGGACCATTTTTGAGAGCGCATTGAGATCAGTGGCCGTGGCAGACGGTTTGGACTTGGATAATTTACCTTAAGCCACACATCTACCACATTGGGAAGGCACGCGCGCTTGGTTAGTGCCTTTTCAGCAACACAGGCAGCTACTGCCAAGCTATCTCTAACCCGCCCCGGAACCGTGCAACCTAGCGCTCCGCTTTTGCCTTAAAAGCTTAGAAGCTTAGGAAACCCTGCCCCTCCTTTTCACACTCTAAGCGCCCTAGCAAAATTCTCGGTAGACTAGGCACAAGCTGTAAAACTAGTCCGAGTGCAATGATGAAATCTGAAACTGACGTGTCACCACTTATCGTTGTGGATTGGGGTACTACCAACTTCCGCGCCTACCTGGTTGAAAGAGACGTTGATCACTACGGGACATGCCGAGACAAAGTAGCAACAACTGACGGGTTGTCGAGCATTCAGGGGGACTATCCCGGCGTTTTAAAACAACATATCGGCCATTGGCTACAGTCGCGCCCTCCTATACCAATACTACTAAGCGGCATGGTCAGTAGCCCCAGTGGGTGGGTTGAAGTCCCGCACGTTCCCTGCCCCGCGAAGGTACAAACACTCGCCCACAACGCTCACCAAATAGACGATTTCAACAACGGCAACACTTGGATCATTCCTGGTTTATCAGGGCTTGGCATAAGTGGTCATTTTGATGTTATGCGCGGCGAAGAAGTGCAGTACTTTGGCGCGACACACATAATTGAGGCGCAAGACTTGCCGCCCCCTGAAGTGATTTGTTTTCCCGGCACCCACAACAAATGGATAAATTTGGCCAATAACACCCAAGGTGCCCTGGCGCAGTTCTCTACTTCTATGACAGGCGAGATTTTTAACCTGTTAGCTGATCAGTCACTGCTGTCTAACTCAATTACCCAACAGGGTCCCTGGCAAGCACAAGCGTTTCTTACGGGCTTGGACAACAGCGCCAGCCAAGGCGGGATCATGCACCAGCTGTTCACCGTGCGCTCGCTACAACTGTCAGGCGCGCACACAAATGATGACGGCGAGGCTTATTTGTCTGGATTATTAATTGGCAGCGAGATTAGATCCATGTTGAGCGAATCAACCGAGAACAATAAGCCAATCCATGTAGCCATTGTTGGCGCGGATAAGTTGTCCCAACGGTACCTGTCAGCAATAGAACACCTTGGGCATTGCGCCTTCACAATTGACGCAGAAGAGGCGACTATTGCTGGCGCACTAGCAGTCGCGCAATACCTTAACCCGCAGGCATAATTCATTGATGAACCGTCCACTCTCACATTACCTAGAACAGATGCCGTTGGTGGCTATTTTGCGTGGCATTACTCCCGCTGAGTCTTTAGACGTAGTCGCGTGCCTGCTTGATGCAGGCATTCGGATTGTGGAAGTGCCGCTTAACTCCCCTGATCCTTTTGACAGCATCAAGTTGATTGCGGAAAAATTCGGTACACAAATGTTGGTGGGCGCGGGAACCGTACTCAATGCCGAACAAGTAAAAGACGTTGCCGCCGCAAAAGGTCGCCTGATTGTTTCACCCAACACCAATGCGGCGATTATAAAGTCTGCGGTTGCACTGGAAATGAGTTGTGTACCGGGCGCGGCAACACCGTCTGAAGTATTTACTGCCTTGGACGCAGGTGCAAACGGGGTGAAGGCGTTTCCAGCAGAAATGCTGACCCCGCAAATCATTAAAAGCTGGCGCGCGGTAGTACCGAAAAACTTGGACATATTGCCTGTTGGCGGCATCTCCACCGACAACATGCGCGACTATTGGCTGGCGGGCGCAAGCGGTTTTGGTATTGGTGGCGCACTCTACCAGTCAGGCAAAAGCATTGAAGCCATCAGCACCAGTGCTAAAGAATTTGTAGAAGCTATGAATACGCTTAAATCGGTCAGCGAAAGCTGATATCAGGGCCGTGAGCGGGCGCGCCGCTCGGCAGTTGATGAGGAATTTACGATAGATTAAGCGCTGTACGCTCACTCACAAAATAACGCTACGTGTATACCCATTGCGCTCTCTAAGCGCCCCAAACGGTTGGTCTGGGAAAACGCAAGGTCAGCGGCTACGACCGGGCCGCTCTCACTGGTTGCTCTCACTGGTTGCTCTATGGACCTGCCATAATCGACGGGTCCAACAGGCACACTAGGGAATAGGTTGGTAACCTTCCTCTTCGCCTTTGGTGAACACGCCCACTGCATCATGTGCATGCAGACTTTCATGGTGCTCTACGCGCACCCAAAAATCTTCCCAGCGAGTATCATCGTCTAATGCTGTTTTCAGCCTTCGGCCCGCATCTTCGACAAACATTGGGTTTTTACCATTGAGTCGAGCAAATTCCTGCTCGTCTTCTCGCTTCACTGCGCTTTGTACCGGCGTTTTAAGTGCGCCTTCAAGCTGATCTACCAAAGCCGTAATGGGCAAGTCATCATGTGAATCGTCTAAGCGAACCAAAGCCTTGGCAGTGCTGCGCTGGCTGTGAGGCGTAGCCAAAATACCTTCTTCAGTGCCTATCCACGCATGTACATCACTGATTTTGACATCGCCTTGGGCGCCGAAATCTTTTGTAAACTGCTCTTGAATGAGCTGTCGCGCAAGCGCGGCAGAACAAGGGCAAGTAGACGAATATTGCACAGCTACCGAGAGTTCAATGGCTATTTCGCCATTGATCAGGGTGCCTTTAACCATTACGGGGTAGGATGCCCAACCGACATTATCGCTGAGCAAAGCCGGGCGACGGATGAAGTGATCAAACTCGAACTGTACGAATGCATTAGTACTTAAATCACTGTGCGACTCTAGAATAGAGCCCAGTAGTGTCTTCAGGCCAGACGCGGTCAACGGATTAGAAGTAGCGTGCTGGTCTAAGAGCAAATACAGGCGCGACATGTGAATGCCCTTCGCCAGAGGGTCAGCTAGGTTTACGTAAACCTGAATGCTAGCGTGAACTTCTTTGTTCTCCTCGCCGTCTTTAATACGGAGGGGTTGGTGGACATTACTCATGCCAACCCAATCTAATGTCTTTTGTGCCTTAGTGAGCGCTTTATTCGCAACATCAGGCATATCAAGAACAGGTACAAGCTTCATTGTGCTCATCAAATTTCCTAGAATGAATGTATTGAAGTTAGGCTACGGCCTTGTAGGTCAAATCAGTGTGAACGAAGAAGTTGATAATTCCGACCTCTCGGTTACATTTTCCTAATCAGCCCTGCACTAAAAAGTGCTATGCCACTGAGTACCTATCGTCGCAATTCGTCACATGCTACCCCATTTGCAGCATCAATCAACGACCATCAGCGCCGCTCAAAGCCAATTAGGAACGATTGAGATAGGCAAAAAGCGCAGTTATAGGTGCTCTAGATCTGCATCCGTTAACGCGCGCGCTTCGTCAGGCAGTAAAGAGGGGATATCGTCGTTTATTGGGTACGCCAATCTACTCACGCGACACCACAACTCTTGTTGCTCGCGCATATAGACCAAAGATGTTTTGCTCACTGGGCAAACTAGCAGTTCTAATAACTTGGAATCCATTATTTTGTATCCTCAGTTGGCGCATTCAGTTGAGGCTGAAGGAAAACGACTTTCTTCCAAACCTGAAATCTAGCGTCTTGTCTTAAAGCGGCATTGACCGAGCGACCAATGCCACTGTCTTTGCTCACTTAAGTATCAAACGGGCTTCTTAGGACAATAGTTTCATGGCGATTCGGCCCGGTGGAAACAATATCTACCGGCGCGCCAATGGCCTCTTCCACAATGCGAATATAGTGCTTCGCTTCAGCAGGCAATTTGTCAAAGTCGGTAACACCGAGCGTTGATTCTTTCCAACCAGGTACCTCTTCGTATACCGGCTCTAGGCCTTCGTAGTATTGACTCCCAAAGCTTGGGCTACCATCTGCATCTGCGCCTGAATAACCAACGCAAATTTTGATTGTTTCCACCCCGTCCAAAACATCTAACTTGGTTAGGCAGATACCAGAGATACTGTTAATTCTAACCGCTTGGCGCAGAGCTACCGCGTCGAACCAACCACAGCGTCTAGGTCTACCCGTGGTAGAACCAAACTCATGACCGCGCTTTGCGAGGCCTTCGCCCACTTCATCAAACAATTCCGTTGGGAACGGCCCAGAACCTACACGAGTGGTGTAGGCTTTGGTAATACCTAAAACATAATCTAAATAAGCTGGCCCAAACCCAGTACCTACGGCCGTGCCGCCAGCGGTGGTATTGGAGGAGGTTACATACGGGTAAGTGCCTAAATCCACATCCAGCATGGCGCCTTGCGCACCTTCAAACAGAATGTTTTTGCCTGCCTCACGCATGTCGTGGAGAAGTGGCACTACGTCGGCTGCCATTGCTTTGATTTCTTCTGCCACTTTAGCGCAGTCATCTAACGTCTTGACAAAATCTACAGCGGGCTTTTTGTAGTAGTTGGTCAACATAAAATTGTGGTATTCGGTCACCTCAGCAAGCTTGTCAGCAAAGTTCTGCCAATAAAACATGTCACCTAAACGCAGCCCACGACGCGCCACTTTATCTTCGTAGGCCGGGCCGATACCTCGGCCTGTGGTGCCAATTTTCTTCGCACCACGCGCCTCTTCCCGGGCCAGATCTAACTCAATATGATGGGGCAAAATCAACGGGCAAGCTGGCGAAATTTTCAGACGTTGCCGAGCAGGCACGCCCTTGGCTTCTAGCATTTTGATTTCTTTGAGCAACTCGTGTGGCTCTAAAACAACGCCATTACCAATGACGCACTGCACATTTTCATGCAATATCCCAGAAGGAATGACATGTAATACTGTAGTTTCACCGTCGATTACCAGCGTATGTCCGGCATTATGCCCCCCTTGAAATCGCACCACGGCGCTAACTTCATCAGTAAGCAGATCTACTACCTTGCCCTTGCCTTCGTCACCCCATTGAGTGCCGATGACGACTACATTACGTCCCATTCTTTCACCTTAATTATGCTCTGAGTGTTACTCAGCTTTATGTGACCACTTGCCAGTGACCGGATTGATTTTCTAACCGACCTGCGCAGTTGCTCGGCGGCACTTCATCTACGGACAAAGCCACCACCACTCGGAAACCTTGCTCTCGAAGCTGCGCGACGGCCACAAGCAACCCAGTACGCTCCTCTTCTCCAACATGGGGCGCAAAATATACGGGCTCCGGCGTAGAGTTAGCGCCCAGCAATTGCTTTAAGCTGAGGTCGAAACCAGTGGCAGGTCTAGCCCTACCAAATACTTTACCCACACCATCATAGCGCCCGCCTTGGGCTAACGCCTGGCCGTGCTGGGGATGATATACCGCGAAAACCGGGCCGTTGTGATAGCCATAACCGGATAATTCAGAGACATCAATTCTCAGATCTACATCAGCTTGATGAATGGTGATGATGTTTGCGAGCGTAGCCAGCTCATCTAATGCTTCGTGCACCGGGGTAGATGCTTTAGCCAATACCCGTCGAGCTTCGTCAAGGGCACTGGCATCGCCCATAAGATTGGGCAGCGCGGCCATCATTTGCGCCTGCTTGGAATTACCCAACAGATTAAGGATATCTGACTCACCTTTACGCTGAATGCGTTTGAAGAGTTCTTGTTGATCTTCACTGCGGAGGATTTTGGCGTCGATAAGGTCAGCAACCAAATTCCGGTAAATACCCATGTGACCCAACAACAAAACCGGTTGCTGAATTTCTGCGATACGCATCACTTCCAACATCAGCGCGATCACCTCGGCATCTGCCACCAAACTGGGTGCGCCAAAAATTTCCGCGCCCGCTTTGAGGGGCACTCTAGAATCTTGAGAATTTTGGGGACTGGCAAAAACCACGGGACCGGCATAGCAAAGGCGCTGCACGCCGTCAGTAATAATACTGTGTGCGTCTATACGTACAGCTTGGGAGGTCATATCTGCACGGACGCCAAGCTGACGACCGCTGACCTGATCTACAACCTTCAGTGTTTGCAGATCTAGGTCCTCACCACTGCCAACAAGCAGTGCATCTAGGTATTCGATCAGTGGTGGATCCACATAGTCGAAACCCCATGCTACAAAGACGTCGAGTACGCGCCTCCGTAAGATCTCTAAATCCCATGCGCGAGGCGGTAGAAGTTCGTCTACCCCTCGAGGTAGACGCCAATGTGTACTCATCTATTTCTTAAATTTACGGGCTAGCGGTTTTTACCGTCGCCACTTTGTAGGTATTTGAAGAAGTCACTGCTTGGATCAAGTACAAGCAAATCGCTCTTATTATTGAATACTTCACTATATGCATTGATGCTGCGATAAAAGCTGTAGAACTCAGGGTCCTTATTATATGCACTTGCGTAAACATTTGCTGCTTTTGCATCACCATCACCGCGCAATTGTTCACTTTCTCTATAAGCTTCCGCCTCTAAAACAACTGCGTCGCGATCTGCTTTAGCGCGAATAGCCAGCGCTTTTTCTTGCCCTTCCGCTCTGTATTGACGTGCTTCAATCTCTCGTTCTGAGTTCATACGCTCATAAACTGTGCTAGATACTTCAGAGGGTAAGTCGATTTTCTTTACGCGAACATCCACTACCTCGACACCCACAGACTCACGCATAACGCGGTCGAGGTCTTTTCTCAGATCGTTCATCAGTTCATCACGCTGACCAGAAATCACCTCATTCATATCGCGTCTACTGATCTGGTTACGCAGACCTTCATTAGTACGCTCTTGCAACAAACGCTCGGCACGACGTTCATCAAATGAGGTACCGGTGTAAAACTTCTCAATGTCGGCCACACGCCACTTCACAAAGGAATCTACGATTAGCGGCTTCTTCTCTATGGTGTAATAGGTCTCACCTTTAGAATCTAGTGTTAACACGCGTGCGTCGAACTTCTTCACCTCTTCTGCCACTGGCAGTTTGAAGTGCAGGCCTGGCTCAATGGAGGCGTCAACTAAATTACCAAACTCTAACAAGATGGCTTTTTCGGTTTCTAAAACTCTGTATGCAGTCTGGTTAAACAGCCCAACACCCAACAGAACTAAAACTACGAATAATAAGGTTTTTGTAGGCATCTCAAATTCTCCTAATTACTTCTGTTGCGGTTGTTTATGTTTGTTCGACTACTGCTTACATCGCGGCGAAGCTGCTCCATTTCACGGCGCAACGCAGTAACGTCTACATTAGAGGCATTGCTGCCGCTTTGCTGAGTCAGTTTGTCGAGCGGCAAATACATCATGTTATTGCCCCCTTCCACATCTACCATCACTTTGCTGGCGTTCTTAAAAACGTTTTCTAGTGCGTCTATATATAGACGGTCTCTGGTCACTTGCTTTGCTAGTGAGTACTCATTAAGCAGTTTTTCAAAGCGTTCGGCCTCACCTTCAGAGCGCGCAATCACACGGTCTCTGTAGGCTTGAGCCTCTTCAAGCTGGCGCTGGGCTTTACCACGCGCCTCAGGCACTACTTGCTGAGAATAAGCGGTCGCTTGGTTAATAAACTTTTGCTGATCCTCTTTGGCTTTTTGCACATCGTTAAATGCGTCTTGCACCTGTACGGGCGGCGCACTTCGGTCAATGTTGACCTTGGTGATGTCAATGCCGGTCCCGTAGGACTTAAGGTAAGTGCGCAGACGTTCTTGTACTTCTATCGCTATGGCTTCACGACCATCAGTAATGACCTGGTCCATAGTTGAAGAGCCAGCTACGTGACGCAGCGCACTTTCTGTCGCTTGGTCCAAACTCTTCTTCGGGTCGCGAACGTTGATCAAATAGTCAGCTGCACTGGCAATAACCCATTGCACTGTCAGGCTGATATCAACAATGTTTTCGTCCTTGGTCAGCATAGACGCTTGGTGACTGTGCGATTGCACCTGAGTCACGTTAACCAATTGAACTTGGTCGATCAAAGGTGGGTTCCAATGCAGTCCTGGCGTGACCTCTTGGTCCATCAACTTACCGAAACGAAAGACTACGCCACGTTCCTGTTCGTCCACTTGGTAAACGCCGCTGAACACATAAAGACCAGCAAGCACAATAAGCAGCAGGCTGATTGAGCCTGCAGATATACCGCCACCGCCACCGCCGCCAGTGGCGCCTTTGCCACCACCGAATAAGCCGGATAGCTGGCCCTGTAATTTACGTATCGCTTCGTCTAGGTCTGGCGGACCTTGATCTCCACGATTGCCCCAAGGGTCCTTATCTCCACCGCCTGATTCATTCCAAGCCATGATTATTTGCTCCGCATCGTTTTACTTGCATTAACTACTATTATTTCTGGTGTTTAACTGCCTGAAGCAGTATTTCACCAAACTTTCCGTCAAAACCGTTCTTTCACTATCTTTCTAGCAAAACCTTTCTCGCAATTCAAAAATGCAGCCATTGATTAGTCCGTGCCTGCCTCGAAGTACTCTTTTAAAAATACTTACTTAGCGACACTTTCCTGTAACTGCACGTTTGATTTTTTCTTAAGCTGGCCGAGCAATTGCTCGTCAGCCTGTACTGTAAGCTGCACACTACCATCTGTCAGCAAAGTTTCATCTAAAACTGCACCGGATTGATAGAGCCAAGCGCGAGTTTTACCGTCGCCAGCGCCCAGCAGTACTTCGTGTGGCGCTACAACGCCTAATGCGCTGCCAATAAATTGCATCAACTCGTCTAACCCTTGCCCTTTAGCGGCAGAGACCAGACGATCTGAATGCTCAAAATGCTGCCTTTCCTCTGCTGAGAGTAAATCAGCCTTGTTCATCACCCGGATACTAGGCACCTCAATAGCGCCAATTTCTTTTAATACTGCTTCTACTTGTTCAACGCGTTCCTGCCAACTCGGGTCGGCGATGTCGATCACATGCAAAAGCAGATCTGAGTGTACCACCTCTTCAAGGGTAGCTTTGAATGCTTCCACTAAAGCGTGGGGTAATGCGCTGACGAAACCCACGGTATCGGTCAAAACCACTTCGCCAGCACCTGGCACATTAATACGCCGCATGGTGGGGTCTAGTGTTGCAAACAACTTGTCCTCAGCGAGCACGTCGGCATTTGTAACCGAGTTGAACAGTGTCGATTTACCCGCGTTAGTATAGCCCACCAAAGACACCGTCGGTGTGCCGCGCCTATTACGACCGCGTCGATTTTGCTCTCTACGCTTGGCCACATCGCTGAGCTTTTGTTCCGTCGCTTTCAAGCGCTCGGCCAACATGCGCTGGTCTAGCTCAATTTGTTTCTCGCCCGCACCGCGTAAGCCAATACCGCCTTTTTGCCGGTCTAGGTGGGTCCACCCTCGCACCAAACGGGTCTGGGCGTGTTTAAGCTGAGCTAATTCAACCTGCAACTGCCCTTCATGGCTACGCGCGCGCTCGGCAAAAATTGTCAAAATAAGCTCTGTGCGTGTAATCAGGCGACAATCTAATTCTTGCTCCAAATTCCGCTGCTGACCAGGAGACAGGTCATGATTGGTCAGCAGTATCTCTGCGTCGGTGTAAGCAAGTTGCGCTTTGATCTCTTGCACCTTGCCGCTACCCACAAACCAACGTGAATCTGGCGCTTCGCGCCGTGCGACCACCGTATCTACGACAATAAGGTCAGCAGAGCGAGCCAGTTCCGCAAGCTCGTCCCCATCGGGATTGTCGGCTTTGCGTAATTCGACTTGAAGTAGCAACGTGCGCCTTCCCGCTTCGGGGCGATCAAATAGCATATGTGCTCATAAAGATTTTGCTAACGTTAGGATCTGTGAATCGTTGCCACAAGTTGGTTCTATATCTAAGAAGAATTTGGCCACTAGGTCTAGATGGTGCTGAACCCAATAATTTCAAGAGTGGTGACACCGGCAGAACCGAGATGAAGATTACCATTAAAGTAAACAACGCCAGTAGCGGCGTTTGAGGCTAAAGGTTGAAGGTTGAGGCTGAGCTTTAGGGCAAAGTTTTAGGGTTGAGCTTTAGGGTAGAGTTTTAAGATAGAGATTGAAGATAGGATTTGAAGATTTTGCGGCTGTAAAATAAGGACAACCACTTGGGTACCTTTGCACCTGCACAGTATTGGATGCGCCTAGCAGCGCTGAATTGTGAAGTGGCTAAGGCAGCT
>QXZU01000197.1 GCA_009886205.1 K189A clade bacterium
CAGAGAAGGCGGACGCACAGTAGGTGCGGGCGTTGTTGCTAAGGTAATTGCTTAGCAATTAACGACGCTATATCAAGTAGGCTCGCAGAGCGGGCTTACTTGTATAGATCTAAAGCTCCGGCTTTATAGATAGAACCGAACGTAGGTTCTAAAAGTTTGTTGCACCCACAATGCTGGGTGAATGGATCGGACTAAAGGCCAGTAGCTCAATTGGCAGAGCAGCGGTCTCCAAAACCGCAGGTTGGGGGTTCGATTCCCTCCTGGCCTGCCATCTTTTAGCTGAGATGGTGAAAGATGCTGAGGTCCGAGACAGTGAATGTTGACTTTTTGCCGCCTGAATATGATTAGGAAGTTTGTGTGAGTACAAATGCTGAAAATGATGCCGGTAGTTCCCTTGACTGGCTGAAATGGTTGGTTGTGGGTGCATTGCTTGTTGCTGGTGTATTTGGCAATTGGTATTACCAAGGTGAGTTCCTCTTGGTTCGAGTTATTGGCTTGTTAGTCGCTGCGGCGCTAGCGGGTTATATCGCTGTGCAGACACAACGAGGTACGCGCATTTGGAACCTCATGAAAGAGGCAAGAGTTGAGGTGCGCAGAGTTGTTTGGCCGTCGAATCAAGAGACCACTCAAACAACGTTAATAGTTATTGTTATAGTGATTATATTTGCCCTAATTATGTGGGGTCTAGACTCCCTATTGGGTTGGCTTGTTAGCTCCATTATCGGGTGATTAGTAATGTCTAAGAATTGGTATGTGGTACACGCATACTCAGGTTTCGAAAAGAATGTCGCTCGCGCCTTGCAGGAACGAGTTGAACTGTCTAACCACCAAGAGTTTTTTGGCGAAATCTTAGTTCCTACCGAAGAGGTAGTGGAGATGCGCGCTGGTCAAAAGAGACGCAGCGAGCGCAAGTTTTTCCCCGGCTATGTGCTGGTGGAAATGGAGTTGAATGACGATACGTGGCACTTAGTGAAAGAGACGCCACGTGTTATGGGCTTTATAGGTGGCAAGGCAGATCAACCTGCACCGTTAACACCACGAGAAGCCGCCGCGATATTAGACAGAGTGGCTGCCGGTAGTGAGAAAGCAACGCCCAAGACTGTATTTGAGCCAGGTGAAATCGTCCGCGTTACAGACGGACCGTTTAATGATTTCAATGGTGTGGTTGAGGAAGTCAACTACGAGAAGAGCCGCCTAAGAGTGGCCGTTACGATTTTTGGTCGGTCTACTCCTGTAGAGCTAGATTTCGGCCAAGTAGAAAAGGGCTAATTACAGCCAGTTAAGGAATCAACTTCGGTTTAGCCGCCGAGGGTGTATATAACCACGGGGAGTGATGCGTTTTAGTCGCACACGCTTGTACCCATTAAGGAGCTAAGATGGCTAAGAAAGTAGATGCCTATATTAAGCTGCAAGTTGCAGCGGGTCAGGCAAACCCAAGTCCCCCAGTTGGTCCAGCGCTTGGCCAGCACGGCGTCAACATCATGGATTTCTGTAAAGCGTTTAACGCCCAGACCCAGTCCATGGAGCAAGGACTTCCAATTCCAGTTGTTATTACCGTATACGCCGATCGCAGCTTTACGTTTGTAACCAAAACGCCTCCGGCTGCTGTGCTTTTGCAAAAAGCTGCAGGCATATCGAAAGGTTCGGCTACACCTAATACCGTTAAGGTTGCCAAGGTGAATAGAGCGCAACTGGAAGAGATTGCGAAGCTAAAGATGCCCGATCTTACAGCTGCCGACATGGATGCTGCAGTGCGCACCATCGCAGGTACAGCGCGTAGTTCCGGTATTGATGTAGAGGGCGTTTAAAGATGGCTAAAGTAACAAAAAGAATGCGCCTTATTGCTGAGAAAGTGGACGGCGATAAAGCATACGAGATCACTGAGGCGGTAGCTTTGTTAAGCGATCTGTCTAAGACGAAGTTTAAAGAGTCGTTTGACGTATCTATTAATCTTGGTGTTGACCCGCGTAAGTCAGACCAAGTGGTTCGCGGCGCGACAACCTTGCCTCACGGCACAGGTAAGACCGTTCGTGTTGCAGTATTTGCTCAGGGCGACAATGCCGATAAAGCAACAGCAGCAGGCGCAGACCTGGTAGGTTTTGAAGATTTAGCAGAAGAGGTTAAAGCCGGCAAAATGGATTTTGATGTAGTAATTGCTACACCAGATGCCATGCGTATTGTTGGTCAGCTTGGTAAAGTTTTAGGTCCCCGAGGCCTTATGCCCAACCCTAAGACTGGAACCGTTACTCCAGACGTAGAGACCGCTGTTAAGAACGCCAAGGCTGGACAAGTGCAGTTCCGCACTGACAAAGCTGGCATCGTTCACGGCAGTGTTGGTCAGGTGGGATTTGGCGTTGAGGAAATCAAGCAAAATCTAGAAGCATTGATGAGCGATTTGAAGAAAGCTAAGCCCGCATCCGCCAAGGGTGTATATCTGAAGAAAGTTACGCTTTCTACGACTATGGGTCCTGGCGTATCAATTGATCAGACTTCATTAGAAATTTAAGTTTTGGAGGCTTGAGGATTACTTAGGTAGTTCTTGAGGCCGTCAAAAACCGTAGGAGCCCCATCACTTAGGTGAGAAAGGCTTAATTTCCTACGCAGATGGTGAGTTGCTCTAACGAGCAGCGGATGAGCATTCGAAGACTATTCGATGACGCGCTGGGTTTACCTTGTCGCCTAATGGAATCAGTGTCGATGATCATCGTCTCCGGTTCGCGAGAGTGTCAGCTTTACAGTTGTCCATTCTAAAAGCGATAGAGATTCGCCCTAACCGAAGCCACTGTAACAGTGGTCTTCGATAAACGATCAGCAGCAATGCTGATTAACTAGGAGAAGCACGTGGCGTTAAGACTCGAACAAAAGCAACAAATTGTTGCCGAGGTTAATGAAGTTGCCGCATCTGCTTTGTCGGCAGTAATTGCAGACTACCGTGGCCTAACTGTAGCGGAAATGACTGAGATGCGCGTTAAAGCGCGGGAATCAGGCGTATATCTGCGAGTAGTTAGAAACACGCTAGCAAAGCGCGCTGTAGAGGGTACCGAGTATGAGTGCCTGAACGACGCCTTTGTTGGGCCAACGCTTTTGGCATTTTCGCAAGAAGATCCGGGTGCAGCGGCGAGACTGATTAAAGAATACGCAAAAGACTACGCTGAGCTAGAAGTCAAAGCCTTATCCATTGGTGGAACATTGCTAGGCGCCGATCAACTTGATCGTGTTGCTAAGCTACCTACATTAGATGAAGCAAGATCTATGCTCATGAGCGTCATGCAGGCGCCGGTTGTGAAACTGGCAAGATCCTTGAACGAGGTGCCTGGTAAGTTGGTGCGTACGATTGCAGCCGTAAGAGACCAGAAACAAGCGGAAGGCTAATAGCCTCAAACAGAATCGCTAAGAAATTTAGGAGATAACGAAATGGCATTATCGAAAGATGATATTTTAAATGCTATCGCAGAGATGAGTGTAATGGAGGTTGTTGAACTAATCTCCGATATGGAAGAAAAGTTTGGCGTATCAGCGGCTGCAGCCGTTGCAGCTGCTCCTGCAGCTGGTGGCGGAGACGCTGGCGGCGCTGCTGCTGAAGAACAGTCTGAGTTTGACGTTGTTCTTCAAGCGGCTGGCGACAAGAAAGTTAACGTCATTAAGGCTGTTCGCGCAGCCACTGGCCTTGGCTTGAAAGAAGCTAAAGCTCTGGTTGACGAAGCACCTTCTGCAGTTAAAGAAGGCGTTAGCAAAGACGAAGCCGAAGAAGTTAAAAAGCAGCTGGAAGAAGCTGGCGCTACGGTTGAACTCAAGTAGTTTGATCGCTTTAAGCGTTTGTAGGTAAACGATTGGCTGGACTTGTAGCTAGTTTCTTTGAAACAGCTACGGGCTCCGGCCTTTTGTGCGTGGGGTGAAAAGCCTCAATAGATTAGTAATGAATTATAGACTGTAGGAGGCTCGCATGGCGTATAGCTTTACTGAGAGGAAACGCATACGGAAGGATTTCGGTAAGTTATCCGAAAAGATGGAATTGCCTTATCTCCTGGCCATTCAGGTCGATTCATACAACAAGTTTTTGCAGGTGGGAACCAGCGCTGAAGAGCGTGCTGAGTCCGGTCTGCATGCTGCGTTTAAGTCGGTTTTTCCGATCGCCAGTTACTCAGGCAGCGCGGCATTAGAATACGTAGATTATCGTCTTGGCGAACCCGTCTTTGATGTGAAGGAATGTGTCCTTCGCAGCATCACTTACGCAGCACCACTGCGCGTAAAGGTTCGCTTGATTATTTATGATAAAGAAACATCCAACAAAACTGTGAAGGATGTTAAAGAGCAAGAAGTGTACATGGGCGAAATCCCGCTAATGACAGGCAATGGTACCTTCGTTATTAACGGTACAGAGCGTGTTGTCGTATCTCAGTTGCACCGTTCACCCGGCGTGTTCTTTGACCACGACAAGGGTAAGACTCACAGCTCAGGTAAGCTTCTATATAACGCTCGCGTCATTCCTTACCGTGGTTCATGGTTAGACTTTGAGTTTGATCCCAAAGATTCTGTCTTTGTGCGCATCGACCGTCGTCGTAAGTTGCCAGCCACCATTATTTTGCGTGCATTAGAATTTACCAGTGAAGAAATACTGGCTACGTTCTTTGACACCAATACCGTATTGATCGATGGCGACAATGTTTCGCAGAAACTCATCGCTGAGCGTCTGCGTGGCGATGTTGCTACATTCGATATCACCGGCCCAGATGGCAAAGTCATCGTAGAAAGCGGTCGTCGTATCACCGCTCGTCACGTGCGCCTTTTAGAAGACAGTGGCATGACCAGTCTTGAAGTGCCTAAGGAATATTTGCTTGAGCAAGTCACTGCCAAAGACATTATCGATGAATCCACTGGTGAAGTTGCTGTTCCGTGTAACTCAATCATTACTGAAGAAGTGCTCGAACAGCTGTTCGAGCTGAAGGTGAAAAGCTTTGAGACCATCTATACTAACGAGCTAGATTGTGGTCCGTTTATCTCAGACACCATGAGAGTCGACCCTTCAAGCAATAAGTTAGAAGCGTTAGTGGAAATCTATCGCATGATGCGTCCAGGCGAGCCGCCAACTAAAGAGTCTGCTGAAAACTTGTTCAGCAACTTGTTCTTCTCCGGCGAGCGTTATGACCTCTCAGCCGTTGGCCGCATGAAGTTCAACCGTCGATTGGGTCGCGAAGAAATTGAAGGCGAAGGCATCCTCTCAAGCAACGACATTGTCGATGTGCTTAAGACCTTGCTCGACATTCGTAACGGTAAAGGCGCAGTGGACGATATCGACCACTTGGGTAACCGCCGTGTTCGCTCTGTGGGTGAAATGGCTGAAAACCAGTTCCGCGTGGGTCTTATCCGGGTGGAACGTGCTGTTAAAGAGCGTTTGAGCCTAGCGGAATCTGAAGGCCTGATGCCTCAGGACATGATCAACGCTAAGCCCGTCGCTGCTGCCGTGAAGGAGTTTTTTGGCTCCTCACAGTTGTCTCAGTTTATGGATCAAAACAACCCACTGTCTGAGGTCACGCACAAGCGTCGAGTTTCAGCGCTAGGGCCTGGCGGTTTGACTCGGGAACGAGCTGGTTTTGAAGTGCGAGACGTACACCCAACTCACTACGGTCGTGTATGTCCTATTGAAACGCCTGAAGGTCCGAACATTGGTCTGATCAACAGCTTGGCCACCTATGCGCGTACGAACAACTATGGCTTCTTGGAATCCCCATACCACAAAGTGGTAGACGGTGTGGTTACCAAGGATGTTGAGTATTTGTCCGCAATTGACGAAGCGCAATATGTTATCGCTCAGGCCAGTGCGCCTTTGGATAGTAATGACCGTTTTGAAACTGATTTGGTAGAAGTGCGTCACCAAAATGAGTTCACCAGGACTGCGAAAGAAAACGTCGATTTTATGGATGTATCCCCCAAACAGGTGGTCTCCGTGGCGGCGTCGCTTATTCCTTTCCTTGAGCACGACGATGCTAACCGAGCGCTTATGGGCTCGAACATGCAGCGTCAAGCTGTACCAACACTAAAAGCTGAAAAGCCTTTGGTAGGAACAGGAATGGAACGCAACGTAGCGCGTGACTCAGGCGTATGTGTGACCGCACTGCGTGGCGGGGTAGTTGACAGTGTGGACGCGGGTCGTATCGTTATTCGTGTTTCAGATGATGAAACAGCGGCTGGCGAGGCTGGTGTTGATATTTATAGCCTGACAAAATTTACTCGCTCAAATCAGAACACCTGTATCAACCAGCGTCCGTTGGTTAAGCCAGGCGATAAGATTGCAGCAAAAGATATCCTAGCTGATGGCCCATCTATTGATATGGGTGAATTAGCGCTAGGGCAGAATATGCGTATCGCGTTTATGCCTTGGAATGGTTACAACTTCGAAGACTCCATTTTGGTTTCTGAGCGCGTTGTGAAGGAAGATCGTTTCACCAGTATTCACATTCAAGAACTCACCTGTATCGCTCGCGATACCAAGCTGGGGCCAGAAGAGATTACTTGTGATATTCCAAACGTTGGCGAGGGCGCTTTGTCCAAGTTAGACGAATCTGGAATTGTTTACATCGGTGCTGAAGTTGGCGCTGGAGATATCTTGGTGGGTAAGGTTACGCCGAAGGGTGAAACCCAATTAACGCCAGAAGAAAAACTCCTGCGTGCGATTTTCGGCGAAAAAGCGTCGGATGTTAAAGATACATCCCAGCGCGTACCGACCAGTGTTAAAGGTACCGTAATTGATGTCCAAGTCTTCACCAGAGATGGTGTGGAAAAGGACGAGCGTGCTAGAGATATTGAGCAAGCTCAGCTGTCCAAGATCCGCAAGGACCTAGACGATGAGTTCCGCATTATCGAAATCGCAACTTTTGAGCGTTTGCAACGTGCCCTAGACGGTAAAGAGGTAGCAAGTGCGCCTGGTTTAGATAAGGGCAAGAGTGTAGATGCCGCTTATCTAGCCGACCTGCCAAAGGACGATTGGTTCCGTATCCGTATGAAGGATGATGCGCTTAACGAACAGCTTGAAAAAGCTGAGGCGCATATGGTGGAACGCAAGGAAGGCTTAGACGCTATCTATGCTGACCAACGCGGAAAGCTGGAAAGCGGTGACGATTTGGCGCCCGGCGTACTTAAGATCGTTAAAGTTTACTTAGCGATTAAGCGTCGTATTCAGCCAGGCGATAAGATGGCTGGCCGCCACGGTAACAAGGGTGTTATCTCGGTAATTATGCCAGTAGAAGACATGCCTTTTGACGAAAATGGCGAGCCGGTTGATATCGTCTTGAATCCACTGGGCGTACCGTCGCGAATGAACGTAGGGCAGGTGCTTGAAACCCACTTAGGTTGGGCTGCTAGAGGTATTGGCGACAAGATCAACGGCATGCTGGAAGCGCAGCGCAAGACAGCTGATATCCGTAAGTTCATGGAGCAGGTTTACAACGAAGTGGGCGGCACGCCTGCGGACATTAAGTCGCTCAATGACGCTGAAGTATTAGATCTAGCGCGTAACTTGCGTAAAGGCTTGCCTTTCGCTACGCCCGCTTTTGACGGTGCTTCGGAAGCGGAGATTAAGAGAATGCTAGAGCTGGCAGATTTGCCGGTAACTGGTCAAACCACTCTTTATGATGGCCGTACAGGAGACGCGTTTGCTCGCGAAACTACAGTAGGCTACATGTATATGCTCAAGCTCAACCACTTGGTGGATGACAAGATGCACGCACGTAGTACTGGCTCTTATAGCTTGGTTACACAGCAGCCGCTGGGTGGTAAAGCTCAGTTCGGTGGTCAGCGCTTCGGTGAAATGGAAGTGTGGGCACTGGAAGCATACGGCGCAGCGTATACGTTGCAGGAAATGTTAACTGTTAAGTCTGACGACGTAGCAGGCCGTACTAAGATGTATAAAAACATCGTCGACGGCGACTTTAAGATGGAGCCGGGTATGCCCGAATCCTTCAACGTGTTGGTCAAAGAGATTCGCTCTCTTGGCATCAACATCGAATTGGAAACGGAATAGCAACCTTGAGCGTATTGAGTGGGCGTGACCCACTCGAACGAGAAGCGCCTTGTTTAGGCAAGGCGTCTCCAACAGAAAATGAGGAAAGATCGTGAAAGACTTACTTAATTTGCTAAAAGCCCAGGGTAGCGTTGATGAATTCGACGCTCTGAGAATCGGTTTGGCATCCCCAGAAATGATACGTTCATGGTCCTTTGGCGAAGTAAAAAAGCCAGAGACCATCAACTACAGAACCTTTAAGCCAGAACGCGACGGCCTATTTTGCGCGCGTATTTTTGGCCCGGTAAAAGATTACGAGTGCCTGTGTGGTAAGTACAAGCGCTTGAAGCACCGCGGTGTGATTTGCGAAAAGTGTGGGGTGGAAGTCACCTTAACTAAAGTTCGCCGCGAACGTATGGGCCACATTGAGCTTGCGTGCCCAACTGCACATATTTGGTTTTTGAAGTCGCTGCCATCGCGTATCGGCTTGCTCCTAGATATGACGCTCCGCGACATCGAGCGTGTTCTCTACTTCGAATCTTTTGTTGTCATTGATGCAGGGCTAACTGACCTTGAGGTAGGCCAGCTGCTCAACGACGAAGAGTATTATCAAACACTAGAACAATACGGTGATGAGTTTGATGCCCGCATGGGTGCCGAAGCTGTACAGCAGTTGTTGTTGAACCTTGATATGGATGGCGAGATCGCTCATCTGCGTGAAGAGATTCCAGCGACTAATTCAGAAACCAAGATCAAGAAGTTCTCTAAGCGCTTGAAGCTTATGGAAGCATTCACTAAGTCAGGCAATAAGCCTGAGTGGATGGTCATGACCGTGCTACCGGTTCTGCCACCAGATTTGCGCCCATTAGTTCCATTGGATGGTGGTCGTTTCGCCACCTCTGATCTGAACGACTTATATCGCCGGGTTATTAACCGTAACAACCGCCTTAAGCGTCTGTTAGATCTGTCTGCTCCTGACATTATCGTACGTAACGAAAAGCGTATGCTGCAAGAGTCTGTGGATGCGCTGTTAGACAACGGTCGTCGCGGTCGAGCAATTACGGGATCCAATAAGCGCCCACTCAAGTCACTTGCTGACATGATTAAGGGTAAGCAGGGTCGTTTCCGTCAAAACTTGCTGGGTAAGCGAGTGGACTACTCTGGTCGTTCAGTGATCGTGGTTGGACCTACTCTACGTTTGCACCAGTGTGGTTTGCCTAAGAAGATGGCACTGGAACTGTTTAAGCCATTTATCTTCGGTAAGCTCGAAGATCGTCAGTTGGCTACAACCATTAAAGCCGCTAAGAAAATGGTCGAGCGTGAAACTGCGGAGGTTTGGGATATTCTCGCCGACGTGATTCGCGAACACCCGGTCATGTTGAATCGCGCACCAACTTTGCACAGATTAGGTATTCAGGCATTTGAGCCCGTACTGATTGAAGGTAAAGCTATCCAGCTTCACCCGCTGGTTTGTAGCGCATACAATGCGGACTTTGACGGCGACCAAATGGCTGTCCACGTGCCACTGACATTGGAAGCTCAGCTTGAAAGCCGTGCTTTGATGATGTCTACCAACAATATTTTATCGCCTGCCAGCGGTGAGCCTATTATCGTTCCTTCACAGGACGTTGTACTAGGTATTTACTACATGACCCGAGACAAAGTAAATGTCCTCGGTGAAGGTTCGGTATTTGCCAACTTGGATGAAGTGCACCGAGCTTTCTATGCGCGACAGGTTAACTTGCATGCCAAAGTAAAAGTACGTATCGAAGAGCATGTGGCAAATGAAGCTGGCGAGCTTGTTGCCCAGAATACAATTTATGACACAACGGTTGGTCGTACCTTGTTGTACGGCATTGTGCCAAAGGCGATGCCATTTGAAATGGTCAATCGCGCCATGGACAAGAAAGCCATATCGAACCTGATTAATGATTGCTATCGACGTTGCGGACTAAAAGAAACAGTTATCTTTGCTGACCAATTGATGTACGCAGGCTTTGCTCACTCAACTGCCTCTGGTTCGTCTATTGGCGTTGAAGACTTTGTTATTCCTCAAGCTAAGAACCAAATCATTGGTGAGGCAGAAGCGGAAGTTGCTGAGATTGAATCTCAGTACGCGTCTGGTCTGGTAACCCAAGGTGAGAAGTACAACAAGGTTGTAGATATTTGGTTGCGCGCCAACGACTTGGTTGCGCGCTCAATGATGGACGGTATTTCTAAAGAAACCGTAGTGAACAAGGAAGGCGAAGACGAAGAGCAAGCGTCATTCAACTCAGTGTTTATGTATGCAGACTCTGGCGCTCGTGGTTCACCAGCTCAGATCCGTCAGTTAGCGGGTATGCGTGGACTAATGACCCGGCCAGACGGCAGCATTATTGAAAACGCGATTACTGCGAACTTCCGAGAAGGTTTGACAGTAAACGACTACTTTATTTCCACGCACGGTGCGCGCAAAGGCCTAGCTGATACAGCGCTTAAAACAGCTAACTCAGGGTATCTGACTCGCCGCCTTGTAGACGTTGCTCAAGACGTTGTTATCACCGATGAAGATTGCGGCACAACAGCAGGGCTTTTCACGACGTCTATCATTGAAGGCGGTGACGTTGTATTACCTTTGGGCGCGCGCGTTCTAGGACGTACCGTTGCTGAAGACATTCTTGATGTAGACGGTAAGACTCTGCTTATTGCTCGCGGCACGTTGATTGACGAGGCTTGGGTAGACCAGTTGGATGCGCTTGGTGTGGACACTATGACCGTTCGTTCGGCTATTACCTGTGAAACATTCCACGGTGTATGTCGTGCATGTTACGGACGTGACCTTGCTCGCGGACATTTCATCAACGTTGGTGAAGCAGTTGGCGTTATCGCGGCCCAGTCCATTGGTGAGCCTGGTACTCAGTTAACCATGCGTACGTTCCACATTGGTGGCGCGGCATCTAGAGCAACAGCAGTTGATAACATTCAGGTTAAGCATGGCGGCACAATTCGCCTGCACAACTTGAAGACTGTGAAGCGAGAATCTGGTGAGCTAGTAGCTGTGTCTCGATCCGGTGCTATTGCAGTTGCTGATGACCACGGTCGTGAGCGTGAAAGATATAAGCTGCCATACGGTGCAGTAATTTCTGTTGCTGATGAAGATAAAGTTGAAGCAGGGCAGATCATTGCTCAGTGGGATCCACACACCCACCCAATCGTTGCTGAAGTAAGCGGTAACGTCGAATTCTTCGAAATGGAAGAAGGCTTGTCTATGAATCGTCAGACTGACGAATTGACAGGTCTGACCAACATTACAGTACTAGATCCAAAAGATCGTCCAAGTGCTGCGAAAGATTTGCGCCCAGCTGTGCGTCTAACAGATGCGAAAGGCGGAGCAGTAATGCTGCCCGGCAGTGAGGTTCCAGCGAACTACTTCATGCCAAGCAACGCAATTCTTAATATGGAAAACGGCGTCAAAATCGGCATCGGCGACATTATTGCAAGAATTCCGCAAGAGGGTTCAAAAACGAGAGACATCACCGGTGGTCTGCCACGGGTTGCTGACTTGTTCGAGGCAAGAAAGCCAAAAGAACCTGCAATTCTGGCGGAAGCGACAGGTATGGTTTCCTTCGGTAAGGAAACAAAAGGCAAGCGTCGTTTGGTAATTACGCCAACGGATAGCGATCCTGTAGAAACATTGATTCCTAAGTGGCGCACAATTGGTGTGTTTGACGGCGAGCAAGTAGAGCGTGGCGAAACTGTTTGTGACGGTCCGTTCAGTGCTCACGATATTCTTCGTCTGAAAGGTGTAGAAGAACTCGCTAAGTATATTGTTAATGAAATCCAAGAGGTTTACCGACTTCAGGGCGTAACAATTAACGATAAGCACATCGAAGTAATTTGCCGACAAATGTTGCGTAAAGTTGAAGTTGTGCACGCTGGCGATTCAAACCTCATCAGAGGCGAGCAAGTTGAGTTTGCGCAGATTCGTAGAATAAATGCAGAGTTGCGAGAAGAGGGTAAGGCCGAAGCGGAATTCCAGCGCTTGTTGTTGGGTATTACCAAAGCGTCTCTGGCTACTGAGTCCTTTATTTCTGCGGCGTCGTTCCAAGAAACCACTCGCGTGCTTACCGAAGCTGCGGTAACAGGCAAGCAAGATTTCTTGCGCGGCTTGAAAGAGAACGTAGTAGTAGGTCGACTAATACCTGCGGGTACCGGTCTTACTTACCACGCGGAACGTAAGCGTCAACGTGAAGAAGAACGTGCTGGCGTTAATAAAGACAGCGTAACGGCAGATGATATTGAACAAGCATTGAGCGAGGCATTGTCCGCGCGCAACGCTGAATAAATAGCACTGCATAAGTTTTCGGTGTGTTTTTCGGAACGCGCCGAAAACGAGAGGAAAATTAAAGGTTCTATTGGGCCTTGTTAAAAGTATGGGTCGCGATTAGAATGCCGGCCCGGATTCTGGGCTGTGATGCCCAACGTATGGAGATCTAAGTAAGTTATGGCAACCATCAGCCAATTAGTTCGAAAGCCGCGAAAGCGAAAAGTAGTTAAAAACATAGTGCCCGCACTACAAGCTTGCCCGCAGAAGCGTGGCGTATGTACTCGTGTTTATACAACTACACCTAAGAAGCCAAACTCAGCGCTACGTAAAGTATGCAGAGTACGCTTAACCAATGGTTATGAAGTAACTTCATACATTGGTGGTGAAGGCCACAACCTACAAGAACACTCAGTTGTTCTAATTCGTGGTGGTCGTGTAAAGGATTTACCTGGCGTTCGATACCACACAATCCGCGGCACATTAGATACCTCGGGTGTTGCAGATCGCCGTCAAGGCCGATCAAAGTATGGCGCCAAACGCCCTAAGTAACCCCAATAACAAAATTTAATTCTCAGTAAGGCCTCAGATTTTCTGAGGATTTACCTGAAGCAAGGAGAAAGCAATGCCAAGACGTCGCGTAGTCGCAAAAAGAGAAATTCTTCCAGATCCTAAGTACCACAACCAAGTGGTCGCCAAGTTTATGAACCACGTAATGGTCAGCGGTAAAAAAGCTGTAGCCGAGCGTATTGTTTATGGCGCCTTAGAACGTGTTCAGCAAAAAGATGGCGCTGATCCGATCGAAGTTTTTGAAAAAGCACTAGAAGCCATTGCCCCTATGGTCGAGGTTAAGTCTCGCCGCGTAGGTGGTGCAACCTATCAGGTGCCTGTTGAAGTACGCCCTTCCAGACGTAATGCATTGGCCATGCGTTGGTTAGTAGATAGCTCGCGCAAGCGCAGTGAAAAATCTATGGCCGCTCGATTAGCTGGTGAGTTGATGGACGCCGCTGATGGACGCGGTAGCGCAGTTAAGAAGCGTGAAGATACCCACAGAATGGCAGACGCTAACAGAGCGTTCGCGCATTATCGCTACTAGTCGTATCGATAGCCTGGCTGCATAAGTCAGGCTTTTGGTTAGTACCGGTCTCTAGTTACCCTACGAAGTAAACTGTCATGCCCCGCACCACGCCTATAAGCAGATATCGGAATATAGGCATTGTGGCCCATGTGGACGCAGGCAAGACAACGACCACCGAACGCGTTCTATTTTACACCGGTCTTTCCCATAAGATCGGAGAAGTCCATGACGGCGCCGCTGTTATGGATTGGATGGAACAAGAACAAGAACGCGGCATTACCATAACGTCCGCTGCTACCACCTGCTATTGGGCAGGCATGAGCAAGCAGTACGACGAACACCAAATCAATATTATCGACACCCCTGGACACGTAGATTTCACTATCGAAGTCGAGCGAAGCTTGCGCGTGCTCGATGGCGCAGTTGTTGTGTTCTGTGGCACATCCGGAGTGGAACCTCAGTCTGAAACAGTCTGGCGACAGGCGGACAAATACGCCGTTCCGCGCTTAGTGTTTGTTAACAAAATGGATCGGCAAGGCGCAGATTTCCCTAGAGTTGTTGAGCAAATAGGCGAGCGCCTTGGCGCACATGTTGTACAAATACAAATGGCTCTAGGCTTTGAGGAAAATTTTGCAGGCGTAATAGACCTTATTGAAATGCAGGCCATTCATTGGGGCGAGAGTGATCAAGGATTAACCCACGAGCGATCAGATATTCCTGAAGAGTACCAAGCGGAAGCAGAAAGGCTGCGCGAAGTTTTAGTGGAGACTGCGGCTGAAGCCAACGACGAGTTGACCGAGAAGTATCTTGAGGGCGGTGAGTTAAGCATAGAAGAAATAAAGCTCGGTTTGCGCCTAAGAACGCTGGCCAATGAAATTGTGCTAGCAACCTGTGGATCTGCGTTTAAAAACAAGGGCGTCCAGTGCGTGCTAGATGCTGTGGTAGATTTTCTCCCAGCGCCTACAGAAGTAAAAGCGATAGAGGGAGAGTTATCCGACGGCAGCGTGGGCCAGCGCCCCTCTGAAGACGCTGCGCCATTTGCAGCCCTTGCGTTTAAAATTGCCACCGACCCCTTTGTTGGAACGTTAACCTTTTTCCGTGTTTATTCCGGCGTGCTCAAAACCGGCGATCAGGTATTTAACCCCATCAAGGGCAAGCGCGAACGTATTGGCCGAATGGTGCAAATGCACGCCAACAACCGCAACGAAATTAGCGAAGTACGAGCCGGCGACATTGCGGCGGCTATCGGTTTTAAAGATGTCACAACGGGTGAAACGTTGTGCGCCAAAGAACATTCCATAATCTTAGAGCGTATGGAATTCCCGGAGCCCGTAATTTCTGTGGCAGTAGAGCCGCGTTCAGTGGCTGACCAAGACAAGTTGACCGTTGCCCTCGGCAAGCTCGCTCAGGAAGACCCATCCTTTAAAGTCGAAACAGACAAAGAAACCGGTCAAACAGTAATCTCCGGTATGGGCGAATTGCACCTAGATATTATTGTCGACCGTATGCGGCGTGAATTTAATGTTGTCGCGAATATCGGTAAACCCCAGGTTTCTTACCGCGAGACGATCCGCGGAGTGGTAGAGCAAGAGGGCAAATTTATTCGCGAGGCCGGTGGGCGCGGTCAGTATGGGCATGTAAAAGTTCGCCTAGAACCGCTGAAAGATGAAGACGGCGAGTTTGCCTACGAGTTTGTAAATCAGATAACCGATGGCGTTATTCCCAAGGAATTTATTCCCGCAGTGGACCAGGGCATCCAAGATCAGATGCGTAATGGCGTAATCGCAGGCCACCGACTCATCGGCGTAAAGGCCACATTATTAGATGGCTCGTTTCATGAGGTTGACTCTTCTGAAATGGCGTTTAAGATCGCCGCGGCAATGGCTTTTCGCGAAGGCGCAATGAGTGCAGATCCTGTACTCCTTGAGCCAGTAATGATCGTTGAAGTGGTAACACCAGAAGATTATATGGGCGACGTGGTCGGCGATCTAAATCGTCGCCGTGGCATGATCGTTGGTATGGAAGAAACACCCGCCGGTAAAGTAGTGAAAGCAGAAGTTGCCTTATCGGAAATGTTTGGGTACTCGACAGATTTAAGGAGCAGTACTCAAGGGCGCGCAACCTACACAATGGCTTTTGCAAAGTACGCTGATGTTCCCAACTCAGTGATGGACAGAATTCGGTCTCGGTAATTACAACCTTAAGGAAGGAAAATGGCTAAAGAGAAATTTGAAAGAAACAAACCACACGTAAACGTGGGCACAA
>QXZU01000198.1 GCA_009886205.1 K189A clade bacterium
CGCCCAAAAAATGCGGTGACATCGTAACCGGGCCGCCATGCATCGGGGCCAGTGGTGCCGTAGCCGGTAAGGGTGGCGTGGACGATTCGTGGGTTGATCTTGAACATCTCCTCGGGGCCGAGGCCGAATTTTTCTTGCCGCGCAGCCAATAAGTTACACATAAAGATGTCTGCTTTAGCGGCGAGCTTGCGCACCAGTTCTGCACCTTCAGGTTGGTCTAATGCGATAGAAATAGAACGCTTGCCGCGGTTATCGACATCGAACTGAAAATCGTAGTCTTGTAACCCCTCGGCAAGATCGGGGTTTTTTACTGGGCGGCCCATTTTGCGCATGGGGTCGCCTGAAAGCGGCTCAATCTTAATGACCGTGGCACCCATGTCGGCTAAAACCGCTCCAGCACTTGGCGCAGCCATCCAGTTATCAATTTCTAAAATTATGATGTCATCTAACGGTGCAGCCATGTCCAAGTCTCTATAAATTCGAAGCACGGATTACAACCAAGGGCGCTGCTCGGTGCAAGCATTTATGTGAGTTCTTGTGCGGGAACTGAACTAAATGTGTTCAGGATCCAAAATCTTCAGCATGCGTTTCAGCGCAAAGTGACGGTAGCTTTGTCTGATCAGCGCCTCTATTTCGTCCAAATCCATTGCCTCGTGGATGTCGAGTTCAATCCAGCCATTAACGCCGGTGTATTTGGGAATACTGAAGCGGGGGTCAAATGTGTAGGTTGCTTGATGCTCAACACCCACCCAAGTGCTCAGTTTTAGCCGACCACTGCGAAAGTGCAGGGTGCAAAAGTTCTTTTTGCCGGCTCTGAAGCAGGGAGCGCCAAATTGGTCACCTTGCTGGGTTTCCGGCAGGCTCAGGCAGTAGTCGGCGATGTCCTGCAAGTGCTGGGCGGGTATGGGCATGGCGAAAGGGTCTAGCTCTGCAATGGGCAAAGATTCGGTTGGCGGCTTAATCTCTAAAGGTGGGCCAAGGTCTGGGAGCAATTTCTTGGGCGCTTTATAGGTGTAGGCTCTTTGAATGAGCTTGGCAGCGGTGACCCAGCTTAGGTCTTTATTCAGCTCCATGCCCAGCCACCCAGCTGGCCCAACATATGGAGGAACATAGAAATGCTCTGGCTCGTTTTGCGCGTAGTACTCTTGGTCGCCAGGCGGTGAGTTCAGCCACAGGCCGATACGACCATCGCCATGATGATTGACCACGAAGATGGCGAAGGTTTTCTTATTCACCCTAAAATTAGGGTTGCCGCGACTAGAGACCTCGTCGCTTTCAGGCAGGCTGAGACATATTTCTCGTACTGCATCACGGATGTTTTTTGCCATCGTCATTGCTCCGTGGCGGATGCTTTTCTAGCAGCCAACCCAGTTAGCCCTCACTAATTGCGGGCATGTTCTAAATGTAAAAGGCCGCTTTGGAATCAACCTGAGACTCTCCAAGTGGCCCGTGTTAGAATAGTGTCTTTCGGGTCGCGGTTAAACTTTTGCAAGAATCCAATCGAGCCAACGGTTCTCAATCGACGACAGGTGCGAAATACTTTTACGGCTGGCGCATGGTGCTGGTCGCCTTCTGTGTCGACTTTGTCGCAGTCGGTTTCTTCTTTTACTCCTACGGTGTGTTCTTCAAAGCCATTGCTGAAGACTTTGGCGGTTCGCGCTTGGGTATTGCCTTTGGCCTCACTGTCACCAATATTGTCGGCGCAATTGCCGCGCCTTATGTGGGCCGCGCATTAGACAAATACCCTTTGAAGCATGTCATGGGTGTCGGAGCCTCCTTTATGGCCGTGGGTTTTCTTGGCCTTTCCTTTGTCCGCAACCCAATCGAGTTTTACCTGGTACTGGGCATATTTGTCGGCTTTGGCGCCAGCAGTATGGGTAGCTTGGCGACCAGCAAACTGGTTGCTAACTGGTTTGACCGACGCAGGGGTACCGCGCTGGGTATTGCCGCAGCCGGGGTGTCATTGTCTGGCGTGATCATGCCGTACATCAGCGCAGAGCTAATCAACAACTACGGCTGGCGCGAAGGGTTTTTAGTCTACGGTCTGTTTACCCTGCTTGTTGTGCTGCCCATGGTGCTGCGTTTTGTGGTCTCGCGACCCGAAGACATTGGTATGCGCCCAGACGGTGCCATGCCCATTGCGGTTAAGGCTGGTGCTGAACTGGTAGTGCCAAAACCACGCTTAGCTATGCGCGATGTTTTTCGCGAGCATAACTTTTGGGTCATTGTGCTCACTTTCTCGCTGATCTTTTGCTGTATGGGTGCAACGCTTACCCACATGATTCCCCGTTTAACAGATAACGGCTACACATTGGTCCAAGCCTCGCTAGTGATGTCTTTGTGCGCGGGCTTTGGCGTCACGGGCAAGCTCAGCTTTGGTTGGCTGGGCGACCGCCTATCGCTGCGTAAGGTAATGTCTATTGTCATTGTTATGCAGTTCACCGGTCAGTTGCTGATGTATCTTTCTGTGGATTTGGTTGTTTTTGCTATTGGCGCGTCGCTGTTTGGTTACGGCGTGGGTGGGGTGGTGCCTATGCATGGGGCAACGGTGGGCAAGACCTTTGGGCGTGAGCGTTTTGGCGCTATTTTGGGCTTAATGCGGCCTGCAATGCTGCCCATTCAGATTCTCGGCGTGCCCTTTGCTGGGTGGGTCTATGACGTAACAGGTTCTTACGCCAATGCCTTTGAAGCCTTTTTGGGCATCTACCTGCTAGCCGCCATTGCGTTGTCATTCTATCGCCAGCCTCAGGCCAACGTGCAATAGGCAACCGGGGTTTCCAAGTGGCCCCAGCCTAGGTTGATTGATACTCCAATGAAGAGTGGTAGATGTGCGTTCTGAGAGGGCCTTGGATAGGTGAGCGCTAGAAAAACCGCGACTTTAATAACTGAATCTGAACCTCTTCATCACTGTCACAATGAATGCGCACAGCGTCAGCGAGCACATGATCTGCAATGTAAGGCTCGAAGCTGACTCGGTTAAAGGGCGCAATGTCCTTAATCTCCAAATCTACCGAATAGCCTTGGACCACCGGCAAAACTGTCACCGCGTCCGCATTGGGGAGTAAATCTTCAAGCTCTCGGGTCAACTCTTGTTGGCTGTCTCTAGACGTATAAATGCCCTTAATGAGGTATCTAAGTTGGCACTGAAGTCGTTCGTTTCCGCGCTCTGTCAATCCTGGCTCCGTATCTGGTTTGCGGCAAAACTTGTGTTTACTACCGCTGGTTATAGTCGGTGTTTTGCTCTAGGCATTGTGTCGGTTAGGGTCCGACGACTGATTTTAACGAGCGCATTAAAGCAGCTACCCTCTAATGCAAGCAATGGAAGAATGAGCGGGCGTGCAAGTTCGTGCAAATGAAGGTGTCCGCGAGGTGTTGCTTAAGGAAAATCTCGCCTTGTTTGTGCCAGCCTCATGGGAGTAGTGTTCTTTAGGGGTTGCAGGCGTAAAAACTTGGGAGGAGCCAGGGTGAAAAACATCAGATCATTGGGCTATTTAGTTATTGTGGCGACCTTGTTGTCGTCACTTTTAGCGCCGCTGTCTTTTGCTGATAACAGCTTAACCGATGCAGAAGCCAGCGACGGCTGGGCGCTGCTGTTTAATGGTCAGGACATGGATCAATGGCGAAACTTCAAAACGCCAAATCTGAGTGATAAGTGGGTTGTTGAGAACGGTGTCATGACGCTGACAGGCCCGGGCGGCGGAGATATTCTCACAAAAAAATCTTATAAGAACTTTGACCTGCGCTTGGAGTGGCAAATATCAGAAGCAGGCAATAGTGGTATTTTTATTCTGGTTGATGAAGAGGGCGACAAAATCTATTCCCACGCGCCCGAGATCCAAATTTTAGATAACGAAAAGCATTCGGATAACAAAATAGACTCCCATCGGTCCGGGTCGCTTTACGACATGATGGCCTCTCACCCTTCGTCACATAAACCTGCCGGGGAGTGGAACCAAGTTCGCATTGTCTTTCAAGATCGGTTCCTACAAGTTTGGCAGAATGGCGTGATGACGGTGACTATTTCTCTCGACAGCACAACGTGGGATTCGTTGTTAGCGGATAGCAAGTTTGGCCACCCCTTTTATAGTTTGTTTGGTGACTGGGAAGGCTTTGCGGAGGCAGATCATGGGCATATCGGTTTACAGGATCATGGTGATCCTGTGTCTTTCAAAAATATCAAAATTAGGGAGCTTTAGTGATGAGTGATCTTAAGTACGATGTTGTTGTGGTGGGTTCTGGTGCAGGTGGGGCAATGGCAGCTTATACCTTGGCTAAGGCTGGTAAAAAGGTCTTAATGTTGGAGGCGGGGCGCAATTACGACCCCGTTAAAGAAACCCCCATGTTTCAGACCGCTGCCGATGCGCCGTTAATGGGCGCGCCGACACCAGACAAAGACTTCGGCTATTTTGATGCAACGGTAGATGGCGGTTGGTCCGTGCCGGGAGAGCCGTTTACAACCGCTGAGGGTACCGAGTTTAAGTGGTGGCGCGCGCGTATGTTAGGCGGGCGAACCAATCACTGGGGGCGTTTTTCTCTGCGTTTCAGTGAGCATGATTTTAAGGGCAAAAGTCGCGACGGTTTGGGCGCAGATTGGCCCTTTGAGTATGAGGACATTGCGCCCTGGTATGACAAAACCGAAGAGTTAGTGGGTGTTTGCGGAACCAATACTGGCTTAGATGACATGCCAGATTCTGCGCCGGGGGTTTTACAACCGCCGCCCAAGCCTAGAGTGCCCGAGTTATTGTTAGCGGCAGCGGCAAAAAAACTAGGCATTAATGCCGCGCCCATGCACCGTGCAGTACTCACGCGGCCTAAAGACATTCGCGCAGCGTGCTTCTATGCCACTCATTGTGGGCGTGGTTGTTCTATAGGCGCGGCGTTTCAAACCACAACGTCACTCATTCCATTGGCAAGGGCGACAGGTAATCTAGAAGTAATTACCGACGCAATGGTTAAGTCGGTAGATATTGACGCGCAGGGTAGAGCCAAAGCCGTTACCTACATTGATAAAGCCACGGCGGAAGAGCGGCATATAGACGCGCCCATTGTTATTTTGGCGGCAAGTGCCTGCGAGTCTGCCCGTATTTTATTGAACTCCAAGAGTGAGCGGTTTCCTACCGGGCTGGCAAATAGCAGTGGTCAGGTGGGTAAAAACCTTATGGACTCTACCGGCGCAAGCCTTGGTGCAGTGATACCCGCGCTTAAAGGGCGGCCGATTTATAACGAAGATGGGCATACGTCAAATCACCTGTTTCTGCCTTGGTGGGGGCACGAGGCTCAGGCGAATAATGAGCTGGATTTTCCGCGTGGCTATCACTTTGAGGTAGGCAGCGGATTTCAAGCGCCGGGGACATATTACCCAGCAAGCTTGCAGGGCTATGGCGCAGAGCTAAAACAACAGGCAAAGCATGATTATGGTTCGGGTGTTAATTTGTCGTTACGCGGAGAAATGCTGCCTAACGAAAATTGCTACATGGAAGTTGATGACACTGTGAAAGACAAATGGGGCATTCCAGTGGCGAAGTTCCATTGGCAATGGTCCGAGCACGAGTTGAAGCAAATTAAGCATGGGTTGGAAACCGCTCAGGCCATTTTTCGAGAAATGGGCGCTGACGTTTCAGCAAGCCTGCCCGCACCAGAGGATGCCATTAAGAAAGGTGGCGAGATTATTCATGAGGTGGGTGTCACGCGGATGGGTAGTTCCCCAGAAGATTCTGTGTGTAATGAGTGGGGGCAAACCTGGGACTGTGACAACCTTTTTGTTATGGATGGCGGCGTGTTTGCATCTAATCCACACAAAAACTGCACGTTAACGATTATGACATTGGCCATGCGCAATGCATCTTGGTTAGCGACTCAACTGGATAAGGGGGCGATATAAATGCTTGAATCAAAATCCATGATTAAAACGTATCAGCCGTCTGATAAATCTGGGCAACTAGAAGTTAATGAAGGAGGCCTGAGTCGTAGGCAAGCTCTGAAATGGATGGGCGTGGTTGCCGCTGGTGTGACAATGCCCGTGCTCAGCGGCTGTGAAGATGTTGCTATATCTGCGGTCAAATTAGCTGGGCGTTGGCCTGATCTAAATCTGCAACCGATTACTGGCGAAGGTTACGGCAAAGACCCCAATCTGATTACGCCGCCTCGGTCACTATGGCCTCTAACCATGACCCAAAAACAGCGCAATTTGGCCGCTCACGTTTGTGACATTTTGTATCCGCGTGAGGGGGATATGCCCTCGGCTTCACAACTGAAGGTGCCCGAATTGCTCGACGAATGGGTCAGCGCGCCATACCCCAATAATCAAGCAGACAGACAAGAATTACTGCCGGGTTTGGTTTGGCTAGACGAAGAATCTGAACGCCGTTTTGCCAAGAGTTTTACGGATATCTCATTGGCGGAGCAGGCCTCTATCATTGATGATATTGCATATCCAGAAGCCGAGAATGATCCGCGATATTTATATATGGCGAAAGTTTTTGACGGGCTAAGAACATTGGTGACCATTGCGTATTTTGCCTCCCCCGAAGGCACTAAAGACATTGGTTATATTGGCAATACGCCCATTGCCGGGGATTATCCCGGACCGACGCCAGAAGCAATGGCGCACTTGGATAAAATGTTAAGTGACCTAGGTTTAACCGAGTACGCTTATACCGAGCGTGGTTGAAAATATGTGACGCTGATAGCAGCCTTGCCCTGTTACTAGGGTGGGGCATTAGCTCAAATTTTTAGCGGTAGCTCTATAAACCTAGTCATTGGACTAATGGTGTTCTTTTGCCCTAGCATTTAAGGAGGCAAAAATAACCGCCTTTATTGCGCTTTCTGCTAACTCGTCTTTGTCTTTGAAATTTATACACCCTTGACCCGTTCTAACCTCTGGGCACGCGTCTCTGAAATGTTGAATGTTTTCGCGCTTGCATGTGTAAAGAGAGATGTAGAATTTTTGGCTGGCCATGGCTACCCACCGATCACCCACATGGTAGGTTGGCATTTTGTAGTGCATGTCGATAGTTGCGTCAGGTGCAACCTGCAAAATCATTTTTTGTAATGCCAGTACGCGTTCGCGCCGCTGTTGTGGAAGGGAGTCGATATAGTTTTGGGCTGAGGTTGCCATGAGATGTGAAAGCATTTTTATTGGGTGATCAGTAACATGGCAATATTGCCTCGCTAAAACAAAGTTCGCTTTATGGTCGGTGTTGTTTGCTAGATAAGTGGTAGGTTTCTATTTGGTGAAAACGCTTATGTGTCAGAAGCCTGGACCGCAGCGCTTCAGTCACTAAACGACCGAGCACTGTTGTAGTTCCGGTTGTCCCAACTTCCATACCTTTTGGCATGAACTCTTTTAAGCCCGTGACGAATACCTGCATATTCCTATGGTTAGATGAAGTTATTGACGACCAAACTGAGAGAGGTTTGTTGTGAGTGGAGGGCTGTTTACAGGTTCATGCTTGTGTGGTGGAGTTTGCTATCAGCTTGAAGGCGACGGTGTCCTAATAATAGGTCATTGCCATTGCAGCTTGTGCCGTAAGGCATCGGGTGCCGCTTTTGCTTCTTTTCTAATGGTCTTAATTGCAGATTTTGCATGGACCAAGGGCGAGCAACTCATGCACAAGTACGAATCATCAGAAGGTATTTTTAGATGTCACTGTGGCTGTTGCGGCTCTCCATTGCCATTACAAGATCCGCATTTGTCGCTGATGGCTGTACCGGCGGGATCGTTAAATACTGATATCCCCAGTTTGATGCATGTAGAAACCTTTACTGGGGATGCGCTGTCTTTTCTGCGTACTGAGCAGGGGAGTGGATTGGTTTCTCTTCTTGAAGAGGCCCCACACTTAGCATTTTTGAGTTTTCCTCAGCGTGAGTCTAAGGCCTATTGGCTTGGTTTTTTGGACAAAGTGAATACAAGACGTGCTCAGCTAGGGTTGGATGTTTTTCCGGCAGACTTTTTAGAACAAATTGCGCAACGCGGAGATATCGGATGAATTTAAACCAAGTGACATTGCCAGTAATCGATATGCTTGAGGCCTCAGCGTTCTACAGAAAAATGGGCTTTTTGCAGATTGTAGACACACCTCACTATGCGCGCTTTGAAAGCCAGGAGGGCGAGAGTACATTTTCTTTGACGCTGAACACGCTGCGGATGGTTAATCCCACCGTGATTTATTTTGAACACAAGCAATTGGATGAATTGGTGAGTGCACTGCAAGCAAAAGGCCTTATCTTTCAACAAGAACCAGCGGATATGAGCTATCTGTGGCGCGAAGCCATTTTGAATGACCCATCTGGCAACAAGATCATTTTATATTGGGCCGGAGAAAATAGGCGTAGGCCGCCTTGGCGCGTGGAGTTGTCAGAAGCTTAGCGCTAACAACATTTGTGTTAGCCCCGCTCGAAAAAAGCGGCGAAACAGATTCGCCCGCTTAGAAGAAGCCAATTGCTATTAGCAGTTCTTCCATTGGGGCGCGCGTTTTTCTAAAAATGCATTGACCCCTTCTGCTTGATCTTCGGTAGCAAACAAATCAACAAATTTTTGCCGTTCGTAAGGTAGGGCGTCGCCCACGGCGTTGTCGCGTGCCTGGTGAATAAGCTCTTTGCAGTAGGTCACCGCAATTGGGCTTTGCTGGGCAACTTGCTCGGCCAGTTGCAATGCGCGACCTTTGGCTTCGCCTGTTGCCACTACCTCTTCCACTAAACCAATGCGTTCAGCGGTTTCTGCATTTATACGCTCGCCGCAGAGAATCATTTTCTTAGCCCAGCCTTCGCCCACCAACCACGACAAGCGCTGTGTGCCGCCAGCGCAAGGCAGTAGGCCCACTTTGGGTTCTGGCAGTGCCAGTTGCGCTTGGCCCTCGGCAATGCGAATGTCACAAGCAAGGCATGCTTCTAAGCCGCCGCCCATGGCAAAGCCATTAATTGCCGCAATGGAAACACCGCGAAAATTCGCCAAGCATTCAAAACCTTTACCAAAAAACTCAGCCATTGAGCGCGCGTTTTCTGGATCACCGTCAGCAAATAAGTTGAGGTCTGCGCCAGCGGAAAAGAATTTTTCTCCCGCGCCGGTAATCACTAAGGCAAAGATGCTTTTCTCAGCGTTTAGCTGTTCTACCAAGTCCGCTAAGGCGGGGAGGCTTTCGGTGTCCCAAGTATTTGCACCTGGATTGTTAATGGTGATTAACGCTGTGTGCTGAATAATCTCAACCTGTAGTTTGTCTGATGAACTCGCAATCACTGAATGACCTCCAAAGCGCCAGCCATAAGCATTTTTCGTGCAATGATGACGCGCATAATTTGATTAGTACCTTCCAAAATTTGATGCACGCGTGTGTCGCGTACATACCGCTCCATTGGGTACTCCTTTAAATAACCGTAGCCGCCAAAAAGCTGCAACGCGTCATTGCAAATGCGGAAACCCACATCTGTGGCGAAGCGCTTTGCCATGGCACAGTACGTACCCGCTTGGCCATCTTTAATGTCTAGTTTGTGGGCAGCTAGCCGCACCATTTGCCGAGCTGCGACCAATTCTGTGAGCATGTCAGCCAGAGAAAATTGGGTCGCCTGAAAATCTGCTATGGAATTGCCAAATTGGTTACGTTGCTGGGTATATTCTGTGGCATCAATAATCGCTTTCTGCGCCGTGCCTACACTGCAAGTGGCAATGTTGATGCGACCGCCATCTAGGCCGTCCATGGCAATGGCAAAACCTTGGCCCTCTTCACCCAGCCGGTTTTCTACGGGCACGCGCACATTGTCAAAATTAATGGCTCGTGTGGGTTGAGCATTCCAGCCCATCTTTTTTTCGTTTTTGCCAAACGAGATGCCCGGTGTATCTGCCGGTATAAGCAGCGCAGTGATGCCTTTGTGACCCGGTTCGCCGGTTCTTAACATCACCACTAAGACGTCTGTTTCACCTGCGCCTGAAATAAAGGACTTGCTGCCGTTGACCACATATTCATTGCCCTCTCGTTCAGCCTTTGTGCGCAGGGCCGCCGCGTCAGAGCCCGCGCCGGGTTCGGTTAGGCAGTATGAGGCGAGTTTTTGCCCCATCACTAAGTCTGGGCACCAAGTATCAATAACGCTGGTTTGGCAGTAGCGACCAACCATGCTGGTGGCCATGTTATGAATGGTCAGAAAAGCCGCTGTAGTGGTGCAGCCCTTTGCCAATTCTTCAACAATTAGGCTGGCGTCTAACCGAGGTAATGCCAAGCCACCTGCGTTTTCCGGTGTGTACATACCCATAAAGCCAAGGTCTCCGGCCTGCTTGAGTACGTCTTTAGGGAAAAAGCAGTCTTCATCCCATTGTGCGGCATTGGGGGCCAGCACGGCATTGGAGAATGCTTGGGCGCTGTCTACAAAGCCTTGTTGTTCTTCGGATAGAGTAAAATCCATGTGCTACCACTCTTTAATTATTGTTTTGACTTTTTCCACGTCTGCCTTGGGCGACGGGTTGTTTAAATTATTGTAATTCTTATAACCATTCAAGGTTTCATCTATGCGCTCAAGTGCGTAGGGCTTGTGCGTCGCGTATCAGCTTGGGGGGCTTGGCGAACCAAAAACAAAAGCCACCGCTGAGCGAACATAGCGCAATAACCGTGAAAGCCAACTCGTAATTACCGTACAAATCGTAAAGTACGCCCCCGGCTATGGGGCCTGCGGTCATGCCCAGCATAACGATAAGCGATGAAATGCCCATAATGGTGCCAAAGGATTTAGGTCCAAAATAGTCAGCGCGCAGTGCCACCATGAGTGGACCGCGCACGCCCCAAGACAGGCCGTGGAGGAGGGTGAAGGCTAATACCCAACTAAAGTCCGTTGCATAAGTAACGGCCAACAAGCCGAAACAATGACCGGCCATACAAATTGTGCAGATAATGCGCTTGTCGTACCTGTCGCCCAGATAACCCCCTAAAAATAGCCCGGCGGTTTGAATGCCTGTCATCAAGGCGAAGACAAATCCAGCTTCAACTGGCGTGTACGCTAAGCTGCGGGTTAAATGCGGTATTAAGTGGGCGAGCATTGCAGAAACGGTCAGTAATGAAAGCCCATGCCCGACGGAGATCATCCAAAAAGAAGGTTCTCTTACAGCTTGGCGCCAAGTCAGACTGATTTGCGCGACGCGACTGTTGTCGCTACTAGACTCATCAGGGTCGGTGTTCTGTTGTATAGAGATACCATCAGGTATCTCGCCGTAATCTTCGGGCCTGTGCCGAACTAGGGAGACCAACGGTAAGCCAATAATCAACACCATGATGCCTGAATACAGGGCCATGTCACGCCAGCCGAAGGCCTCTAGCCCCATCACGACGAAGGGTACGCACAGTCCGCCGAATGAAAAGCCCAGTTGCGACCAAGCGATGGCTTTGGCGCGGTGCAGATCAAACCAGCTGACAATAGACACCATTAAGGTGGCAAAGCCGCCGAGGCTTGAGCCTAGGGCAATTAAAATGAAGGCCACAAAGTAGGTGGTAATGGAATTGACTTGGCTGAAAACGAAAAAGCCGCAACCGAAGATCAGCGTGCCGATGATCAAAATTAGCCGAGGGCCATATTTATCTACCAGCCATCCTTGTAAAGGCCCCAGTAGGCCGCTTTCTAGCCGCGTAAGAGCAAAAGCAAGGGATAAGATGGACATGCTCCAGCCGAATTCTTCTTGCAGGTGCAGCGTGTAGCCACCGTATGAGTGCATCCATGTGAGGGCTGCGAGCCATTGCACGCCCGCGCCGGCCA
>QXZU01000199.1 GCA_009886205.1 K189A clade bacterium
TGTATTCGACACCGACTTTGATCACGCGACCAAAAGCGTTGTGTGTGTAACCGTCGTAATTCAGGTCGAGGCCAGCGAGTGGTGGCTCTTCATCTGGAAAGTTATTTGCAGAAACAGTAATGCGTGCTGCTTCATTCATAAACGCATACTGATAATGCAAATCAAATGTGTTCTGAGCATCAACTGTTACATCATATCTCTCGTCATCGTACTTGGTGATGTGATTGATGCAGAACAACATGTTGAGCTGATCGCGGTTGAACTCAGCAAATGCAAGACTCTTAAGGTCGGGCAATCGCCGTGCGTTACGCGCACCGTTCAATGAACCAGCAGCATCATATGCCGCTGCGATTAAGGTGCCATCTTTGTAGTACGCATCTTGGTTATACTCAATTGTATGACTTAGACCCAAACCAACCTTGGCAACACCACCAGCCATTTCAAACTGGTAATCCGCGAAGATGACGACACCTAATGTTTCAATAGAAGGACCATTGATTGTCATAGACTCTAAAAGCTCTGGGCCCGCCGCCGCACAGCTACCATCGTTCATACCACCTTGACAAAAGATTTGTGCTTGTACCGCTGCTTTCACACGCTATGACACGCTATAAAAAGAAAACCCCTAGCGCGCCGCCTCACGTTCAAGCAACCGGGCACCACGCATAATATTGCCCAGAGCGTAGTTGCCTTCGTGACACGCGTACTCGTAGACCTTATCGCCGCTGGGTATCCAAGGATACTCGCCGCCCCAAGTTGAATCCCAAACAGTCGGGTCGGTCACCTCAAATTGGTACTTCAGCTCGCCCGTCGCTGTTTTGGAAAAGCGCTCCACCACAACTAAGTTCTCATCTGAGCCTGACAACGGCGGCGTAGTACCAAAGTTTTTAGTCTGCACTACTAACGTGTCGCCCTCCCAATGACCCACCGAGTCGCCCAACCAAGTCTGCACACCCGGCTGTCGATGCTTGGCGTTCATGCGGACAATGCGCGCATCGTGGTTCATTTCGGTCAAGATCATTACATGGTCTTTGGTCTGAACAATGCGTTTAAAGTTGTTGTAGTAGTTGGGCAACATAGGAGGACCCGCTGTTGAACGCGAACCAATAATGCATCGCTCGGCCAATGGGCGTTGCTCTAAATCGTCATAAGGCCCCAAACCATTGCCTTCCAACCACCAAGCCGAGCTGCCATCTTTGCCCACTGAAGGGTCAGGGTCGCGCCAGATGATTCTCCAATCCGCGAGGATTTTGGCCATTCTGGCTGCCCCGGTTTTATTCATTGGCGGAATGCGCCCATTGCTAGGCGTGGTGATGAGCGAAGTTCTGAAACGACCATCCAGTGCGATAGCGCCTTCGCCACGATCAATCCAAAAAGCATTATAACCGCCGACTTTGCCGCCTTCCGGCGGGGCTTGGCGGTTGGGATCACTGACCTTGTTAGCTTGGCGAGCATACTGCTGAAATCCATCGGCCATTTTTTGCGCTTGAGCTTTTGTGAGATATAGACTTTCGCCATACATTTCAGGTCGCTGTACAGGCGTGAGCGTCGCAATGTTATAGGTCCCAGAAAGGTCTACTTCAGCCACAGCGCTGGGCGTGCTGCCGAGCCAAAGGCATTGCACCAAAACCAGCGCAATTAGAGCCTTTTGTAGTGCTGCCCCTTCAGAAAGTTGACGCATCTGTGCTGGCGCACCCATTGTGTATCTGCTCACTGCCCTCTCCTTAGGAAAATTACGCAACCGCCAGAACCCGTCCACGCCGTGGCGTTCAGGCTATAGCAAAGCCATTAGGTGTGTCTCGCTCTGGCTGCAATAAGACTATACCGCCTTCACCGCCTACGACACCCAAAATTAGGCATTCACTCATGAAGGGACCGATCTGCTTTTTAGGAAAATTAACAACGGCGATGACCTGGCGGCCAACGAGGTTTGCTGGTTCATAAAGGTCGGTGATTTGCGCACTGGTTTTCAGTTCGCCAATGTTCTCACCAAAGTCTATCCAAACCTTTATGGCGGGCCTTCGGGCTTCAGGAAAGGCCTCAGCGTTTGTAACCGTGCCAACCCGCATATCCACTTTCTCGAAGTCTGCCCAAGAAATTTCAGCTTTTTTACTCATAGTTTTATTCATGGTTTTATTCATGGCTTTATTCATGGCCTGCTGCCAACCCAATTGGCAATACTATCAGACAGCGCGCGGCTAATTTATGAGTGAGTTGCGATCAATCGATGGTCTCGGCTGAAGCGGCAGCTAAGTACGGCAGGTAGATACTGCAGCTAACCTAAAGCAGGTTTAAGTACGCGGCCGGTGCAAGACAACTGGCGCCCAATTACAATCGAACTCTTGGGTATCGGACCAGACTCTGCGCGCATCAACATCGCTGAGTGAGTAACACTGGGTAGGCAAAAAACCACTGTCTGGACAGAAATCGAACCCGCATAACTCTTGCGCATTTAGGTCAATAATCGTCACCCCAGGGTAAGGGCCTTTGAGGGTTCCGCCATTGATTAATTGGCAGTTTTTGAAGTCGATTAGCGTGCGAAAGTGCATGTGCCCGTTGACCACAAAACGCGGCGTAGAGGACGGCTGAGCCAACAGTTCGTCCAGCGGCAATGAACGTTTAGCCTCAGTCGTTGCCGTACCCGGCCAAACTTTCGCAAGGTCATTGTCAATCATGCCATGACACAACAGCAGTTCGCCCAATGGGGTGTTTAACGACAGAGTCTGAGGGAGGTTGTGCAGGTAATTAAGGCTGCAATCGCTGACAGCAGAACGAAAATGCGCATTTTCAACATGCCGAGCTTTGTCAGTAAGCAACCAACGGTCGTGATTGCCTGCCACCGTGCGCACATTATTACCTGCCAACAAAGCACAGGTCGCATCAATATCGCCGCGACCATCGGCTACATCACCTGTACATACAATGGTGTCCACACCCTGCTTCTCTAACCAACTAAGGGTTAATCCAAGACGCTTATCTTCCGCATGGACATCGCCAACAATGCCAATTTTATTATTCAACGCACGCTCTCTAACCTTGTGCGAGCAGCTTAGACAACGTGCCGTGAATACCCCGTGAAGTACGCATCACCAACAGGCGAAATCTCACCCGTTGTGGCACTTCACCCGGTAAATATCAGCATAGATATCTCAATGGATAGTTCAATAAGTACCTCAATGGGTACCTCATTAGATACCTCAATAAATACCAGACTGGATAACAGTGCCGAATGCAGCAACTAACTCTCTACAAAACCCTTCCAACTGCTCATATAGTTAATGAACGTTTCGCTGAGGCCTTCATTGGCTAGATGTGCTCGAGATGCGGGCAGCGAGATAGGCTCAAAATCTGCATCATTGGCCACTTTAACCGGATAGTCATGGTGCAAAATAGCAGCGCGACCAATGGTGACAAAATCTATGTTTGCGGCCAGCACTGCTGCCACGTCTGCTGCAGTGGTGATTTTTCCAGCAACCGTCAGCATGACGTCTTTACGATCTAAATCAGCGAAATGCGCCAGCAAGCTCTGGCTTTGGAAAGCATCCTCTTCGGGCAACTTAAAGCTGTCCCAAAGAGAAATATCCAGAAAATCCACCATGTCACTGTCAATAAGGTCTTGGCAGGTTTGCAGCGCCTCGGCCAGCTCAATACCAAAACGTTCTGGCGACAAACGCACGCCCACTAGGAAATCTTTTCCGCATTGCGCTCTGATACCGGCGACAATTTCGTGCAACAGGCGAGCACGGTTTGCATAGGAACCACCGTAATTATCGGTGCGCTTGTTGTAGGCACTGCTGAGAAATTGGCAGACGATATAGCCATGGGCACCATGCACCTCAACCCCGTCGTAGCCTGCTTCTTTGGAGCGCACAGCACCCGCAATAAAGTCATCTCGTAACTGCTCTACCTCTGCCAGCGTCATAGCGCGAGAACCGGTTTCTTCATCTGCAGAGGGACAAACGGGTGCTTCACCAATTAATTCAGCCGGTGAACGCATACCCGCATGGTGTAGTTGCACCACGGCTAAGCTATCTTCCGCTTTGATCGCCTTGGCCAAGCGTATGTGGCCCTCCAAATGATCATCCGAAAAAATGCCTAACTGACCCGGAAAACCTTTACCGATGGCCTGAATATGAGCCGCACAGGTCATGGTTAAACCAAACTGCCCTTTTGCGCGCATGGTCAACCAATGAAATTCGTCGTCGGAAAGGCGGCCGTCTTCATGACTCTGAGAATTGGTTAGCGGCGCAAGCATAAAGCGGTTTTTCATTGCAAACCCGGACTTAAAAACGACCGCCTCAGATACATTAGATACATTCGACATTCTACTCTCCCTAAAAATTTCTTTATAACGCGGCTTGCCTTCGAGCAATGCCCTCATCCATTCATTGCCACTATGCTACAAGAAAACCGACCACGACCTCTATAACGATACTCAAAAGACTGCGGTAGAAAAGCTCAAGCACGCTTTGCTGAAGCCCTTTAGCGAGATCCTTTTCCATGCCCTCTAATAAAAGCGCCCACCCCCCTGCGCTCTAAAGCATCGCTACGATACAAACTTCACACCACATTCACCGACCATCTAGCAGAGTTCCCGCGTATACTAAGACGTTGATTGGGCGCGGGAGGTTTAGCGGTAACGTGAACGCTCATTACCACGCCTACAGCATCTCTCCCAACCACAAATACAGGTCTAACCTTGCGCTTAACACAGGGCGAATTGTTGGCGTCCAATACACTGAGCAATCGTTCAACAGTTATTAACACAGCTAATATTTAAAAGAGGCTTACGTGAGCGAAGAAAAAAGCAAAACTGGAAGAGAGAAATTAACCGGTTTAAT
>QXZU01000002.1 GCA_009886205.1 K189A clade bacterium
TGTCGTGGCACATAGCAGTCATAAAGCCGGCACCGAAGGCATGGCCATTCACCGCACACACAGTAGGTATAGGCATGGTAATGAAGCGTGCCATCAAGGTCATGAACTCAGGACCAAAGGCTTTTCTATCCCCGGCGGCAGGAAATGCCTCCGGGTCTTGTACCCAATCCAAATCTAGGCCATTGGAGAAAAATTTCTCGCTGGCTGAAGCTGTGACTAGCGCGGCTGCACCGGTAGATGCCTCAACTTCATCCAAGACCTTGGCAATGGCGCGAACAAAGGTGGTATTCCAGCGATTTTCACCGGCATTCAACGTCATAGTGAACACATCGCCATTTTTCTCTAAATCAATCATATTCTTGCCTTGTCGCCTTTTGCGTAAATTTCGTGACAGACGATTTTGTCTGCTTTGGTTGAAGCCTTCAAGTGAGATTGATGTACGCGCAAATCTACTGGTCAGCCACAGTCAGAAATTCCCTTGAACTCGATGGCGGCATCTGGGCAGAATCACTGTTGCGAGTATTTAGGCCGCAATCGTAAAAAAAACTGTTTTCGCGATAAGCTACTATCGAACATGTTCTAACACACATATTCCATAGCCAGATAAGATCATAACCAGGGAGTTCTCAATGATTCGTTTTTACCATGCCCCAGGCACTCGCGGTGTAAGACCCATTTGGCTGTGCGAAGAGTTGGGCATCGATTACGAAGTAGAGATGATTGAGTTTACCCAGGAATTTAGAGCCACGCCTGAATGGCGTAGGATAAGCCCGCTGGGCAAAGTACCCGTGCTAGTAGACACCGCAAACGACTTACTGATGTATGAATCCTGCGCAATGGTCCAGTATCTAATCGACTGTTACGGTGAGGGCCAATTACAGCCGATGTTGGGCACCCCAGAACACGCCATTTACCAGCAATGGAACTGGTTTGCTGAATCTACTTTTGCACGCCCGATAGGTGAAATTGTGAATCACAGCAGAGAATTTCCAGGCGAGAAGCGCATACCGGCAGTGGTTGCAGAGATGCAAAATCGCGGCGAGCAGTGCGCTATTGCTGTTGGCGATGCTATCGGTGATAAAGCCTTCATTTTAGGCGACGATTTCAGCGCCGCAGACATTAACCTTGGGTATTCAATTATGCTCGCCGACAGATTTTTACCAAATGGATTACCAGAGAGCATCAAGCCTTACTGGCAACGATTATCCTCGCGGCCTGGCTTTATCAGGGCCACAAGTTAACTATCTATAAGCAATAAAACACGGAAAAGTTGGGATGACAGAAAAGCACAAGGCGGAAAATCTCAGTTCAAATCGCGCCACCACAAAAGCTCACTGGATGCCATTTACAGCAAATCGCCAATTCCATAAAGATCCGCGCATTGTTGTGGCTGCTGACGAATGTCACTTTATCAGCGATGATGGGCGACGCGTATTTGATTCGTTATCTGGCCTATGGTGCTGTGGCTACGGCCATAATCGACCTGAGATCACCAAAGCCGTCACCGAGCAACTGGCTACATTAGATTACGCCCCAGCATTTCAATATACCCACCCCGGCGCCACCACCTTGGCAAACCGCCTAACCGACATGGCGCCTGGCAACCTCAACCACGCCATTTTCACCAATTCAGGGTCCGAGTGCGCAGATACAGCGCTGAAGTTAGCGCGGGCTTATTGGCGGCTCAAAGGTCAGCCTAGCAAAACGCGCTTTATTGGCAGAATGAAGGGTTATCACGGCGTAAACTTCGCCGGCACTAGCCTTGGTGGTATTGGCGCCAACCGAAAACTGTTTGGCCAGCTGGGTGATGCCGACCACCTGCCCCACACATTGCAAGCGGAATTTGCTTTCACCAAAGGCCAAGCTGTGCAGGGCGCGGAACTGGCCGATCACCTGCAGCAATTGATCATGCTGCATGACGCTTCCAATATCGCTGCGGTGATTGTTGAACCTATGTCTGGATCTGCTGGCGTTATCGTGCCGCCCAAAGGCTACCTGCAACGGCTAAGAAATATTTGTGACGAGCACAACATTTTGCTCATCTTCGACGAAGTGATTACCGGATTTGCGCGCACAGGCGAACGCTTTGGCGCTGACACCTTTGGCGTAGTCCCAGACATTATGACCGTGGCCAAGGGTTTAACTAATGGCGTTATTCCTATGGGCGCGGTGCTGAGTTCTGCGCCTATCTATGAGGCTTTCATGGCCATAGAAACCCCGGAGCATATGGTGGAGTTACCTCACGGCTATACCTACTCTGCGCACCCTGTTGCCTGCGCGGCGGCTAATGCCGCACTGAACGTGTTTGAAAACGACAACATGGTCCAGCGCTCCAAAGCCCTAGCACCGGTATTGGAAGAAACACTGCATAGCTTGCGCGGCACACGTCATATTACTGATATTCGCAATTTCGGCATGGCCGGCGCTATACAACTCAGCCCCCGAGACAACGACCCAACCATTCGACCCTTTGAAGTGGGCGTACGTTGCTGGGAAATGGGCGTGTACGTGAGGTGGGGCGGCGACACCCTGCAATTTGGGCCCGCATTCACTGCCTCCAAAGATGACATCAAATCTATTGCCAGCGTTGTCGGCGAAGCGCTGGAACAAACCCGCTAACCTTCGGCGGGTACTCACGACCTTGTCATCAACAACCGGTATCTTGTATACAAGTGACCAATAGCCTGCGGCATGATTTGGCAACCTTTAACGGTAAACGGGTGGCGCAACATTTGCTTTAGAGAGAAAAATTAACCCTGTTCAACCTTAGCTTGACCAGCGTAACATCCCACTCGTGCATGGATAAAACCAAACCGTTTAACCCTAGCCGCAGCCCAGCAAATCCTTGCCAATAGGCACGCGGTCAAACTTAGGAACTTACTGATATGCGTTTTTCAATTATTCTGGCGATCACTTTTATTTTTAGTGCATGTAGCCAACCTGAGGCAAACCAAACACCCGCAGCAGAGGCCATGCCGATGGCTGAAACCACTGCACCTGCAACCAATGAACTGTCAGCAATCTTGGCGGCTCAACCAGAGGCAGTACAGGCGCGATACGTTTACCGCCACCCTGAAGAAACCCTCAACTTCTTTGGCATAAAGCCGGGCATGACCGTGGTAGAGGCCCTACCAGGCGGCGGTTGGTACAGCAAACTGTTGCTGTCCCACCTTGGCGCAGACGGCCAATTGGTCGGCGTAAACTACCCACAAGCCGTATGGCCGTTATTTGGCTTCTTCAGCGAAGAGCGCATTGCCCAGCTGGCTACGTGGACAACTGACTGGCCAGCAGGCGCTCAAGAATGGCGCGGCGAAAACGCTGCATCTGTTTCGGCTTTTGAATTTGGCAAGACACCAGAAGACTTAAGCGGCACAGCGGACGCCGTGTTATTTATTCGCGCGCTACACAACTTAGCAAGGTTCGAAGACCAAGGCGGATTTTTAACTACGGCAATTACAGACAGCTACAACGTGTTAAAGCCAGGCGGTATTGTCGGCGTGGTGCAACACCATGCACCAGACACTGCAAGCGACGAGTGGGCTAACGGCTCTAGAGGCTACCTAAAGAAGGGGTTTGTGATTGCACAAATGCAAGCAGCTGGCTTTGAGTTTGTTGCAAGCTCTGACGTAAATGCTAACAGCAAAGACCAACCTGCCGCTGAGGACATTGTTTGGCGTCTACCGCCCTCCTTACGTGGTGCTAAGGACAACGCTGAACTCACAGCAAAAATGCTGGCTATCGGCGAATCCAATCGCATGACATTGAAGTTTAAAAAGCCGCTTTAATAGGCGGACAGCAACTCATGAAAAGGGGCACTGGAGAGACATCCTAGGCCACTGCCCCGTCTTCAACTACACGCACCATCACAGCTTTAACACGACCTATCGGACACATTCTGTGGAACTCACAGCCATTTGGCTCACTCTTAAACTGGCGTCCATCACCACCCTGATTCTGCTGGTTTTAGGCACCCCACTTGCTTGGTGGTTGGCCCACAGCACCAACAAGCTGCGCCCCGCTGTTGAGGCCCTAACGGCAATGCCTCTCGTCATGCCGCCCACAGTCATCGGCTTTTATCTTTTGCTGCTCTTCAGCCCAGACAATCCCATTGGACAGTTTTGGTTTCAAATCACCGGCGACACCCTCACCTTTTCTTTTTCTGGGTTGGTTGTCGCATCCCTAATTTATTCGCTGCCCTTTATGGTGCAACCCTTAATGAATACTTTTGCCCAGGTCGGCAAAGGCCCGATTGAGGTGGCGTATACATTAGGCGCAAAACCGTGGGACGCTTTTTGTAATGTAATTTTGCCACTCTCATTAAGGGGCTACATTACCGCTTCGGTACTGACCTTTGCGCACACCATTGGCGAATTCGGCGTTGTATTAATGGTCGGAGGTAATATTCCTGGCGAGACACGACTTGTCTCAATCGCCATTTACGAGGAAGTTGAAACCCTCAACTATGCCCAGGCACACCTGCTTTCAGGCATCCTTGTCGCATTCTCGTTTATCGTCTTATTGCTCGTCTACAGCACCAACCGACGTGCCGCTATGCGGGTGC
>QXZU01000020.1 GCA_009886205.1 K189A clade bacterium
ACCGGCAAAAAGCCAGGTAATGTTATTAACTAACGTGTACTAATTTATGTGTCGGCGCAAAAACTCAGCCAACTCTCTGTAAGTGGCCTCGTGCTCTGGAGAATCAATAACAAACGCATACTCCGCGTGAGACAACCCCTCATACACATTAAGATCAGCCTCCACCCCTGCATTGCGCAGCTTGCGGTGCACTCGAGCCGTATCGCTCAAAAACATATCTCGAGTACCGGTGACCAAATAAGTCGCGGGGAAGCCAACAAGGTCACCATAAACTGGCGACAGTAAGGGGTCCTTCAGATCCACACCGTCTGCATAGAGTAATGCAGCGGCTTCCAACAAGGCATCATAAGTCACCAAAACTCGATCAATACCTTCCATAGTAAAAAGCGTATCACCGGTTTTAGTTAGGTCTGCCCAGGGCGTACCCAAGTACAGTGCGCCGGGAGGGGGCAAACCCAAAGTTTTGAAATGATGCACGGCAGCCATACTTAAACCGCCACCCGCAGAAGTACCTCCCATACCCATATTGGCAGCATCATGAGTTTTCAATAACTCGCGATAAACCATTTCCACATCAGTCATAGCAGCAGGGTGAGGATGGTCAGGGGGCATACGGTAATCAATAGAAATGGTCGCAATACCAGAACGCGCAGAAATTAAGGCACCCTCCGGAACACTGGCGTCGCCGCCGCCAAAGACATAAGCCCCACCATGAATATAAATAAACAGACCCTTGCCCAGAACCACATCATTTGGCACCACTCGATGCACGGCAACGCCAGCAATAACGTCCCGAGTAATAGCCACATTAAGCTCTGCAGCCAACTCATCAAGGGATACTTCTTGGCTTTCAGCGCGCAGCGCAATAGCGCTATGCCATTGATCCGCACTCTGGGGCACCAACAATTTGCGCAAAGCAACATCAGGTTTGCCCGCGTCAACAATAGCTTGTTGTAGCGCTTCACTCGCGCCTGCTGGCGCAGCCAAATCTGTAGGCTTATAAAGTTGGCCAGCCAGAAGCAAGCCAACAACTAGTCCTGCAACCAATAATGAAAAGCCAACCGCAACTGTGCGAATTTTCATCACCTAATCCCCCTAAATCATTTGCATAAAGCACAAGCCACCCCAATCCAATTATTGTCCTCACGGCCGCAGCCTGCCTAAGAGCGAAATATCGAACTGGCACGTCATAAAAAACCAAGGCAAGCTAGACCGTAGACCTAAAACGCTCAGTATCGTGTGAAACTGCTAACCAGCTCTTTGGATCAAAGTAACAATTTCTTCACGCAACAACTGCTCAGACAAAATACTGTAGTCCATACAAACCAGCCGTATGTCCAGGTCCTTTCTCTCCGCTACAAAAGAAGTCATTTGTATCACTCCGGGCCCACCATCTAAAATAGAAGTATCTTCTCTAATCGAACCTAACAAAATGCCCGTACTACTAAAAGATGGGTACGAATCGTCAACTATGGTGATCTCATAATAAAGCCTAGATAAGCGTAAGAACGTCGCCCCTGCGCGCTCGCCGCGAGTGACTCTAGACTCGATAGTCTCGCTGTCATCTCCAACTAAAAACATATCAATCCGTTCAACCGCATCAATAATTAGTTCTGGCGGGAAGCAAGCGGCTGACACACAAAGAGGCAGTAACCCGAAAAAAATGAGTGTCAACTGTTTAAAAATTATGCTCATCGAATTATCCGTCTGTCGCAGAAGTCCTAGTGTGGACTAATCAGCTACAAACCATCAACACGCACAGACTGCGACTCTTACCACCGCACTTTGCTAGAAAACGCATAGGTAAACGACCCCACAAAGGAATTGATATCAGGTAGGCTTAACAGAAAACCAATAAGAGCACGCGGCAAGCGGTCAATAACGACTAGTCTTGCCGTCCTATCCAAACCTGTTTAGATACTGCGCAGCACTCGCCCTGCTGGTTAAACATAGCAGTACCCGCAAAGTGTTTTTTACCCTCAATGCCAATACACCAACCAATAACAACAATCTGATCAGAAGCGGCAACCGGCTTCAGAATCTTGGCGGTCATACGTCCCAACAAGCCGGTACGAATGCCATCATTCATAAAGGCAAACTGCCCGGGGCAGTCCAAGGCCGCCCAAACAACCGCAGACGGCAAAAAACCCTCGTCATCGGCAAACGCAGCATCCGGCTGCCATGCAGCAGCGACCCCATCAAACCCTTCAACAGGTGCAGCAAACACACGCAAACCCTCAGAGGCATCGACATCCGCGCCACAACAAAAACAAATAGGATGAAAACCTAATCCGCCAGGAACAAGAGAGTTAAGTCCCGGCATTAAAGCAGGCGACTCACCAGCAGCGGCAGCGGCGTCAGCAAAAGACGGCGGCGTAGGCACATCTAAATCAAGTTCAATACGCTCGGCCTGAGCAATCAAAACCTCGCCCTGCTTCACATCTAGGTGATCAGCATCTACACCTACCACCTGCATCTCTATATCAAGCGGCGTAGGCGCACGAAGCGTGACCTGCACCGCATCACCTGTCCCATCACTTGGCGCGCCACTTAGCGCGAAAAGGTGCCCCGCAAAAGCGCCACTGATATACCCGCCATTACCTGAATCGGGTGGACCACGGAACTTCGCTTCAATGACAATAGATGACTGCATAAACTACTCATTCTAGAAAAGCCGCGAAGTTTATTGGAAAACAGGCGGAACTGATAGCGGCACAAAAATGCCAGCAGCTGTCGCGTCTAAATTGGGCAGCGTTGTACGAGCGCTGCGCTAAAAACATAAGTTAGGCAATCGAAACCACCAGGTTAGGCAGTCTGGTTACGCCTATAATAAGAATTTATGCGAGCAGACTCTTAATATAGACTAACGTTGGAGAGCCAACCCAAAATTATAGAGATTTGAAATTAAAATCAAACAAACCGTTAGTTTATTCATAACCAAACACTCCAAAATCCACAACCGCTTTTAATTTATATATGGCGCTTACAGATTTGATGGCGTCAAGAAACCATGGCTTACTGTCGGGATGCACCAATATTTTGTGAATCAACGTATCCATCGATACATTTAACTCGTAACCAACAGGAGTTTTTTTGCTCGGATATTCTTTAGAATAAGTGTCTAAGCTAATCCTCACTTCTTTCTCAAAAGAAAAGTGCCTACGCTTTCTAAAAAAGCAGTCTTCGTATCTGAGAACTCCATCAATTGCATCGGCGTTTTCATACAAAACTTCTTTAAGCCAAAGTGAGTTTCCGCTCAATAAATCGGGATTTACGCTTTTTTTTAGACTGTCTGCTGTTGTTTGAATAGCAACGGAATTTTGGTCTTTTCCATACATAGACCACATCACCATGCTTTCTTCAGTATTTTTGTGCCAACAGCTAATAAACGTATTTTTGACTAAGTAGTCTTGGAAGTCGATGGCATCCCTAACAGGCGACTCGTCATTACTAGGCATATTTTCATAAGCCTTTTCTATATAACCACGCATTTCTTCTGGAAAGCGCCCTTCATGTTTATCTACAAAAGTATCTGCTCTCGCCAACCATATAATTTTTTTCTGGAGCATCGAGATGAATTTTCCAACATCCATATACCGCCAAAGAACAACGTCATTTTCTAAACCATTTGCTTTCAAGTGTATTGTCACAATTCTACAACCTATTTAACTGTTGATATCACGAACTTGAATGGCTGATCCCATCTTGAGCCATGCGCTGTCAATAGACATTAAGACGAGAGGGGCAAACACTCCCCTAAACGAGTTGTTAACTACATCGCGCCTGGGAAAATTAACGCCACTAGCCTTTAATCATATTGTGGCCTAACCAGCCTGCTATGGCAGAGAGATGCTGCCGCTCCATACCAAAACATTACAATTTAGAGGTATCCTGAACGTCCAAGAAAAACGCCACGTACATCCGAGACTCTAGATTTGCCCAACACACCCTCTCCCCCTATGACAACCCCACCGTCAATGTCACAATGCCCGCCATTACTTGCTTGAGATTTTGTTTTGAATAACCCGAACGAACCTGAAATTTCTGAACGCCAACGCAGCTACACTTTGTTCGTGCTGGTGTTGGTTTTTACCTCTAGCCATGTGGATCGCCAAATTATGGGGATTTTGGGCCAGCCAATTAAAGAGTCGTTGCTGATCTCTGATACGCAGTTAGGCCTGTTAACCGGCATTATGTTCGCGTTCTTTTACGCCACCCTAGGCATGCCTATGGCCATGTGGGCTGACCGTCGCAATCGCCGCAACCTCATCACGTTTTCTGTCTTCACCTGGAGCTTTATGACCGCCCTTTGTGGTGCGGCGCAAAACTTTATGCAGTTGCTGCTGCTACGCATCGGTGTCGGCGTTGGCGAGGCCGGTTCTAACCCGCCGTCGCATTCAATGATTGCAGACCTATACCCACCTGAGCGTCGTGCCACGGCTATGGCTATTTTTGGTACCGGTATTAATTGGGGTATTTTGATTGGTTTCTTAGTGGGTGGGTGGATTAATGAATGGTATGGATGGCGCACCGCTTTTGTTGTTGTGGGCTTGCCGGGCATTTTATTGGCCGCCCTGGTGCGTTACACCGTCAAAGAGCCGCCCCGAGGTTATTCGGAGAAGATCAAAGAAATACAGGCCCCACCGCCGTTTTTGGAAGTCGTTAAGTTCCTCTGGGGCCACCACATACTGCGCAACATTATTATCGGCGGCACGTTAGTGGCGTTTACTGGCTACGCATCCGTGATTTGGGTACCAATTTATTTGGTACGTATACACGAGATGGGCACAGGTGCCGTGGGCAGCTATTTGGCTTTACTCATTGGTGTTGGCGGCGCATTGGGCATCTATATGGGCGGTCGTATCGCAGACCACCTTGCGGGCATCTGGGGGCCTCAATGGCTACCTTGGGTAATTGGCATTGCCAGCATTTTCACCATCCCAATGCTGTACTTCGCTTTTGTAGCGGAAACCGCTTCCGGCGCACTGTGGGCCTATGTCATACCTGCCGCACTGGGCACGGTGTACATCGCACCGGGCTTCGCGCTTATTCAGAATGAAACACCACTGCATATGCGCTCGGTCGCCGCGGCCATCAACTTGTTTGTGGTTAACATTGTTGGCTTGGGACTGGGGCCATTTGCGGTCGGGTTTTTGAGTGACCTGTTTGTGCCTGCTTATGGCGACGACAGCTTGCGCTACGCGCTTATGTGCACCTTGGTGATAATCGTTTGGAGTATCTTTCACTACTTCCGTGCAGGTGTACTGCTACGCCGCAGAGCTAGCGAGTCGGCGGCTACAGCTTAAACTGCGCGCCGACCGTATATTGATATCGGCATCAGACCCCCTGGTGCCGATCAATCATTTTATTCGCTAATCATTGCTTAAAGATCCCCAGAACCGTATCACTCGCGCCCCGAATGCCCCTACCTCTATTGCTGCCTTTGGCATAACTTTTCATGCCACATAAATATAATTTCCACGACATAAAACCTTGAGAACCCAGCGACAGCAGTATAGTTTCTAGGAGCGACTTCGCGAAAAATAATAATAATCAAAAATAATAAGAAGGATAATAATAATGAAAAAAATCATACTTATACTTTGCGCGCTGACAATCTCAGCCCAAAGCGTGGCAGATCATCACGCTCCAACTAATAGCGCTGTTTCCGTAATCTACGAATGCACACTAAATGAAGGTGTCAGTCCTGCTGACGTAGTGGCTTTTGGTAAAAGCACAGTCAATAAATTTGCCACTAATAACGACCTGAAAATGAACAGCTACCTATGGGAAGCCATCGCAATCAACCCTCCATACGATGAAGCTGATGTGCGTTGGGTAAACTACTTCCCAACCTGGGTAGATTACTACGCGAGCAATGAAGTTTTTGGCACTAAGGGTCAGAAAGTGGTTGGGGAATTTTACGGCATGGTTACTTGTGACAAGCCAGTGATTCTCGGCGTGCGTAATGTTGGTGGTCCAATACCTACCATCCAGGAAAAGCCGCTTATTACTAGCGTTTGTCAGTTGAACGATGGTAAGACCATGCAAGACGCTATGGAGTTTGTGCCTAAGATGACGAAGCTAATGAATAAGACAACTGGCGCTAATGTTGCCAGCAGTATTTTCGTACCGGCTTTCGGCATCAGCGGCTTTGACTATGTCGGCATGTTAACCGGAGCGACCAGTGACATGGCTACGTTAATGGACAGCGTTCGAAGCGGCGCCATGCCAACGGCAATGGCTAAAGCTGGCATGCAGTCTGCTGCAACCTGCGTTAACGACCTGCATCAATCTCACCTGATGATTCAGCAGCAACAGTAACTTTCTATGATGAAATAAAAACCGACCGCCTAGGTCGGTTTTTTTGCTGTATCGAATTTGCCCTCTGGCTAGAGGCGCTCATGACTAGATACTTTACATAAACCCAGCAAATGAATTTGTCATAGCTCCATTTGGCTCAAACAAACAATCCCAGTCCTCGGCTTTAGATCACATTATGCGACCAATCAACGACCTAATCACAGAGCGAGTTTTGACAAGTAAAAACTAACGTTCGCTGTGCGCGAGCGCTGCCACTTAACCTTTCAGCACTTTCTTTCTCATGAGAGAAACACACTATATTTTTAGGCAACAATACGCACAGGCATACTTTCGTAGC
>QXZU01000200.1 GCA_009886205.1 K189A clade bacterium
GATGTATCTACCTTAGTGAAGAATATGCAGCGCTCTATTCAAGAGTCAGAAGCATTTATCACCACGTTGAAAGCTGAACGTTAGCGGTATTTGGCGGTGGCGGGCGCTCGTCACAGAGCGCCACAGAGCGCCTCAGAGCGCCAAAGTCGCCGCGCTAAATCTAGTGGGCGGCTAAAGTTGCAAAGTTATTTGGACAGGGCTTAGACCTCGCCTCGTTGCTCTAGCAGGATCAATTTATCTATTTTTGTCTACTAGAATCTGCGCTGGAAAGGGTTGTAGTATCGGCCCCATGAATTATGTACAACTCGCAATTCCGTACTTTCTCCTCGCCATCATGCTTGAGTCTAGCTACGGATACCTGCGTAAAAATCAAACTTATCGCCTAAACGACACCGTAAATAGCCTACAAATGGGCATGCTCAGTGGCCTTGTCGGTGTGCTGCGATTGGGCTTCTCAGCGGTTGTGTTTACTCAACTTGTTGCTCTGTTTGGTGTTCAGCAGTGGTCTGCGGATAGCTGGGTGCATTGGGTGCTCGCTTTCGTCGCCTACGATTGCTGCTATTACTGGAAGCATCGCTTTGGGCATCAGTGGCGCATCATGTGGGCCTCTCACTCGGCCCATCATCAAAGCGAAGAATACAACTTGAGCACCGCTCTACGCCAAACGGGTACCGACTATATTGGCTTTGTCTTTTACATCCCCATGTATTTAGCAGGTACGCCGGTTGAGGTTATGGTCACGGTAGGCAGTCTGAATTTGGTTTATCAATTTTGGGTGCATACAGAACATGTGCGCTTCCTTGGGGTGCTTGATTATATTTTGGTGACACCGTCTAACCACCGGGTGCATCACGCCAAAAATCCGGGCTATATCGACAAAAATTATGGCGGTGTTTTTGTGATCTGGGACCGATTGTTTGGCACCTTTGCCGTTGAAAGAGTAGAGGAACCCTGTCGTTTTGGTATTACCCACGGCCTTAAGAGTTGGAACCCCGTTTGGGCCAATGCCATTGTTTGGTGGGATACGTTAAAGCTGTCGCTGCAAACTCGCCGTTGGCAGGACAAATTGTTGGTTTGGTTTAAAGGCCCAGCGTGGCTGCCAGCGGATATTAACCAAACCTATGAGGGTAGTTGGCAGGACGAAAAGTTCGACCCCATCGCATCTGCCTATTGCAAACTTTATGTGTTTGCTCAGTTCGTGATGGTCACTATTGCAGCTATGGCGCTGCAAGAGTTGCAGAACGATTTGCCCACCAGTTTTGTCTTAACCGCGTTTTTGTTGTTAGTGGCCTCTGTCTGTGTGCAAGGGGTGTGGTTGGAAGCTCGAGGGCCTTTTCGCGCCATTGAAGCGGCCCGATTAGTGACGATTGGGGTGTTTTCCTTAACGCTACCTAGTGCTTGGTCTGGTGTTGCCTGGACAGTTCAGTCGTATGATTTATCGCTGTTGTTGCAGGGCTATTGTGCTGTGAGCGGCGTGTTTTTGCTGGGGAGCCTTGGTCGGGTTGCCCAGGTGTCGGAGCAGTTGTCTGAACATATGCCTGAACAGATCACAGAGCAGGCGACAGAACGAGGTGCAGAGAAAGCCTCCTAACCCAAGACCGCCCTTAAAGGCTTTCAATGAAGGCTTTAATTTGCCTACATTTTTCCAGCCCACCAAAATACTCAATTTCATCTTCGTCGAAGCTTGCTATGGTCGTTAGCAGGTCTTGTTGCGCTTCAGGGTAGCCAGCAATATCTGCCAGCGGCTGAAAGCGCGGGTTGATGGTAAACAGCAAGTAATCCTCATGAATTCGGCACAAGGTTTCTCGCTCAGAGCGGACAAACCACTGCTCTGGGCCGTTTTTCATGGTTTCATCTGGTTCATTGTGAAAGCGCTGAGTGTCATCGTGGATAAACCAGTTCGTCCGCTCGAAAGGTTTCATTAACGGCGCATTTTGGATAAACCGCTCAATGGGGTCGCCAATTTTTGCATTCATGCTCTCCACCGGTTGGTGAATCTCTCGCAGCGGTCTGCCTATTTTGGTGCGCACATCCCAGTAGCTGGGTGAACACACGCAGGCGGCAATGAGGCGTTGGGGTAAAGCGGTTTGCATAAGACATAAATCGTCAGGAACTTGCATGGCAAGGTTGGCAACAAGGTCTGGGTATGTGTTTGCTGCATCAGGGCGTTGGGCGGCCAGCGCCTGTTGTGCAGTCAGAGCCGCGGTAAGGTCATCTACTACGGCGGTCACTTCGTTATAACAGGTCTCTAGTAGATGGCTTTTGTGCGCCGCAATATCCTCGGTCATGGGCACAGGAAACCAGTTCTGCAAGTCGATAGGGGCGAGGCCCAAACGGTACTTTGGTTTACCCCCTTGCCAAGGCGGGTTTTGCCAAAACACACTGGCAGCACTTGGCTGTTTGGCGCTCTCAGTATTTAATGATTCTTTGTTAATGGCCGCTGCCCGTTTGTTTGCTACTTTTTGTTTACTACTTTTTGTTTACTACTTTGATTTTTGTTCGTTCAAATCCCAGTCGTAATCGTAATCTATAGCGTTTTTAGATGCCAAAATGCTTTGCGCTTGCTGAGGCAATTGAGCGGCAAGGTAGGCCTTAAGACCTTGTTCATCCTCGCTAAAATCTACTTGGTACCAATCAAAAATACTCGACAGTACGAGCTTATTTTTTCTTAACGACACGCCTCGAGGGTGGCTGAGGTAGCGCTTTTGCGCGCGCTGCAACTGCGCTTGGACATTGCTAGAGGAATAGGCTGTTTTGCTGAGGTTAGGACAACCTATGCTGGCGCAGTTAAGTGCAAAGTGCAGCCTGTGATCTTGCCAAATAG
>QXZU01000201.1 GCA_009886205.1 K189A clade bacterium
TGAGGGCTTAGCGCATAAAGGTAAGCGCGTGGTGGTTGTGGGCAGTGGCGCAACAGCTATGACTTTGGTGCCGAATATGGCCGCAGACGGCGCTCAAGTGACTATGCTGCAACGTTCGCCAACTTATGTGGTGGCGCGGCCAGATCAAGATGCATTAGCCAATTTTCTGCGCAAGATACTGCCGGAAAAGTGGGCGTACAATTTGACCCGTTTCAAAAATATTGAGATGCAGCGCTACTTCTATTACCAAACCCGCACGGCGCCGGCGAAAGTCAAAAAACAGCTGCTGGATATGGTTAAGCAAATGCTGCCTGAAGGCTATGATATGGATAAGCACTTCACACCAAACTATAACCCATGGGATCAACGCCTTTGCTTGGTGCCTAACGCAGATCTGTTTGAATCTATTAAGTCCGGCAAGGCCGAAGTGGTGACTGCTGAGATAGATCAAATTACCGAGAGCGGTATACGCCTAAAGAATGGTGATGAGTTAGCAGCTGATATCATCGTCCTAGCGACAGGTTTAAAGCTTGAAGTGCTGGCCGGTGTGCCGTTTTCTGTTGATGGTGAGGCAGTAGATTTTTCTAAGCAATTTACCTACAAAGGCATGATGTACTCGGGAGTGCCGAATCTTGCCAACACTTTTGGTTATGTGAATGCATCATGGACTTTGCGCGCCGATTTAACCTCTGAGTGGGTTTGTCGTCTTATAGAGCACATGAACAAAAGTGGCGCTACCCAGGTGACTCCGGTTTTACGCCAAGAGGATCAGGGTATGCAAACCCTACCTTGGATTGCAGATTTTCCTGCGGGATACATGCAGCGCGTAATGCATTTATTTCCTCAGCAGGGCGAAGGGCCTTGGAAGAATACCCAAAACTTTGCCATAGACAAAAAGATGATTCGCAATGCGCCAGTGGCTGACAGTGCGCTGGTTTTTTCCGCTAACGGAAAATCTAACTCAGCCGATCCTCGGCAGAGTGAGATTGATGCGCAGCCACAGCAGTCTGCTGGCTAATGACGCCCTGCAGGCAGCTAGCTTGGTGCAAGCTGCCTGTAGGGCGTTCAATTCTGTTCCAGCTTCAAGGCTAAGCTGGGCAGGATTGCCCCAGTTGCATACCCCGGTCGCTTGTCATAGTTGTTTTCCACAAGTGGTTTGTGCAAATTTTCGCGCTAGTCCTTGGTGGCAGACAACAGGAGAATTTTCTCTTTGTTGCCGCTGATATGTCTGAGCCTGATGCCAACACAAATCGCCACAATAAACATGCCTGAAGCAATTCCAGCCCAGTAACCATATACTCTTAGTGGTTCGCCTGTGATCAGACCCTCCGCCAATAGGTAGCCTATTGGTAGGGCTAAAAACCAATAGCCGACAAGGCCAAATATCATTGGGACTGTGGTGTCTTTATAGCCGCGTAGAGCGCCGATAATGACCGCTTGAGCATCATCAATAGTTTGGTACACCGCGATAAATAAAATCAGCACAATGGCGATAGCAATCACTTCAGGATCGTTGGTGAAAATTGAAACCAGTTGGTAGCGCAGTCCTATAAGCACCAAGCTCATGACCAGCGCATAGCCAATAGAAAACTTAAATATAGCGCCGGCGGTTGATCTTGCCGCAGCCAAATCGCCACTGCCCACCAAAAATCCAATGCGGATGCTGGCGGCGCTGCCAATGCTCATAGGAATAACATAGGTCATCCAGTTTAGGTTGCCAGCAATACTGTGGGCGGCCATATCAATCACACCTAAGCGCGCCACTAAAAAGCCCACTACGCCAAACAAAGCCATTTCCAAGAAAATAGCGACGCCTATGGGAATGCCAAGTTTGAGAATATCCCGGCAGGTACTGAGTATTGGCAACTCAAATTTCTTAAACAAACCGGTAGCTTTGAAGTAGGGTTTAGGCAGCAGTAAGAGCATCAGTAGGAGTTGCACCCAAAAGACAATGGCCGTGGCCCAACCGCAGCCTACGCCGCCCATTTCGGGGAAGCCAAATTCGCCGTAGACCAGCGCGTAGTTGAGAAAGCCGTTGAGCGGTAGCACGCTGCCGGCGATAAGCATGGGGGGGCGTGTTTGTCCCAGACCCTCTAGCGTATGACGCAGTGCCACATAAATAATAATGGGTGGCACGCCCCAACTGATGGCATACAAATAATCGCTGGCAATGTCAGCTATGACAGGCTCAATGCCGGTCCATTCGTAAACTATGCCAGCGTTATGCAGAAGCATCATCATCAACGCGCTGCTGGCCAGAGATAGCCACAGGCCTTGGCGAATTTGGTGGCCGATATCGCCCATTTTATTTGCGCCACGCAAATGCGAGGTAATGGGTGCTAGCGCCATGGTGACCCCGGTGAGCAGCATAAACGCTGGCCACAGCACATTGCCGCCAAGGGAAACGCCTGCAAGGTCGGCGGCGGAATAACGTCCGGCCATGGCGGTGTCTATAAAGCCCGTACCCATGATAAAAAACTGTGTCAGTACCATTGGCCAACCCAGCGTGAAAAGAGGCGCTAAGCTCTGTCTAAAGCTTTGTTTCTGCCCAGGGAGATTTATGGCTGAGTGTGCTGGAGCAGGATTCGCGCCATCAGATGAAGTGGGTTCTGTTGTCATAAGGGCGCCGGGCATTCCAGTTTAGTTCGCTAATTGCAGCCGCAATTAGCGCCTCGCTCACCAATTTTAAGTGAGCGGTTGGACAGTTGTCTTGAAGATAAAAGCACCGTCATGCTGGGACAGCGCGTAGGTTTTGTAAATCAGTTATTGATTAAAAAACGCTACGTGGCGGCTCATAGTCAAAGGGCCGAGTCAAAGGATTGAGTTAAAGCAGTCAGTCAGAGCATT
>QXZU01000202.1 GCA_009886205.1 K189A clade bacterium
CGCCTTGGTGGAAAAGATCAAGGCCCTTAACGGCACCTTGCTTATTGCAGACTCGCGAATAGCGAGTATAGATGACCCAGACTTCACGCTATTTCACCAGGCCGAGGCCCTCACCCTGCCCAATTTAGGCGAGTTTGATGAATTCAAAACTGTGCGTTTTTTTGTCACAGGCGATCCACTGGGGTTAATGAAAGGCTAACGTCAAGCAAATGGGTAGCTAAATCCTCATCCCCAGATATAGCGCGGCGCAGGCGTACGCGTTAACCTCTATGAGAAATAAAGAGAGGGAGAGACTCATGAGCGCGAACGATTACCAAGAAATCATTTATGAAGTAAGTGACCCAGTAGCGGTCATTACCATGAACCGTCCAGAAGCATTGAACGCTTTTACCGCACGAATGCTTGCGGAAATCCGCCACGCTTTTGCCGCAGCAGAACAAGATGACCGCGTTGTTGGCATCGTTTTAACCGGTGCTGGCAGGGGCTTCTGCCCTGGCATGGATATGAACGCCCTAGATTCAATGAGCAGCGGTGGTAAAGGTCAGAGCGACGACTTATCGTCATTAAAAGCATCGCCAGGAGATGAATCCCTTGGTGATAACTTCCAAGTCACATACACATACCTCATGTCAGTGCGCAAACCAATCATCGCGGCCATTAACGGCGCCTGCGCAGGTTTGGCATTTGCGGTAGCCACCATGACCGACATGCGCATCGTCGAACGCAATGCCAAATTCAGTACCGCTTTTTCCCAGCGAGGCCTCGTAGCAGAACACGGCGTCAGCTGGACCCTGCCCCGGTTGATTGGCTCGGGCAATGCACTAGACCTACTTTGGAGCGCGCGTAAATTCAATGGCGAAGAGGCTAAAGAATTGGGACTTGCTGAACGCTTGGTTGAAGACGGTGAATCAAGAAAAGCTGCCGAAGACTACATACGCGGGCTAGCGGCTAACTCTGCGCCGGTTTCTATGCAGGTGATCAAAGCGCAGGTGTATAGACACCTGAATATGCCATTGGGCGAGGCCATGTTAGAAACCAACGACTTGATGGCCGTGTCGCTGGAGAAAGACGATTTCCGCGAAGGGGTGCGCTCATTCATAGAGAAAAGACCGCCCAAATTTTCCCGCGTTAAGGGCTAGTATTCTGAACATGCAATCTGAGACAGGCCTCGTGACTCATCACGAGGTTGTCAGCAATGGTGTGCGACTCAATGTGCTGGAAGTAAAAGCACAAGCTTCGCCAGAAGCAAAAGAATCCCAAACTACCCAAAATACTTTAGTCATGCTACACGGGCTAAGAGACTCCGCTTGGTCACTTATGCCGATAGCCGAGGCCTTTAGTCACAGCAACGTTAGGGTATTGTTGCCAGAGCTGCGCGGTCACGGCACAAGTAGTCATAGCGACGCGTATAGCATCAACGACTATATTCTCGATTTGCACGAGGTAGTCACCTCCCTGACTCAAGGTCCAGTGATGATTTTTGGGCACAGCCTTGGCGGGCATATAGTCAGCAAGTTCGCCGCCCTATTCCCTGAGCTCACCAAAGCAATTGTGTTAGTTGAAGGCCTTGGGCCGCCTAAGCGTTCTAACGAGGGCGATATTGAGCAACAAATGCAATCATTGCGATTCATGCTGCTTAACAGACTAAAGAAAAAGGACCGCCCTTCTCGGCCCCTAAAAAACCGAGAGGAAGCTGCGGCAAAACTACGACACAACAACCCTCGAATGCAGGCCAGCGAAGCTGAGCGCATAGCCTCGCACTTAGTTAAAGAGGTAGACGAGGAACTACATTGGGTGTTTGACAGCCGAGCTAACAGTGTTTTCGTTGGGGTGAATTTGCAAACTAACACTAATTTTTGGCGTCAAATTAAGGCACCGGTTTGTGTTATCAGCGGCCGACTGTCTTATGAGTATTGGCACAAAGAAATGGGCAGCGAAGATTTCGACGGGCATTTTGCAGACAATGAGTTAGAAGACAGAGCCCGCGCCTTTGCCACACATGAACATCACTGGCTAGAGCACAGTGGCCACATGGCCCACTATGATGAACCAGAGAAACTGACACAAATTTGCAAAGATTTTGTGTTCAACCTAGCCGAATTAAACCATGAATAGCGCTGACCTAAGACACTGAGTAAAAACATAAACCATAGGTGACGCCACCAGACAAAGTTGGCTGAAGCATTTAGCCACATATTAAGCAAACGAGGGAGAGAGATAATGAGCGCAATTATTGCCAGCGACCTAGATTTCGACGGTGCCAAGGTTGTAGATGACTTGAATCGCCTACTTAGGCTACGAACCACCCCCATCGGCATGAAACTCTTTGCCACTCAAGAGGATATGGAAGCCATTCCGAAAATTCGTAGGCCCAAAGACATTCACACAACCGACCAAATTGTTGGCCAAGCCTCACGCAACGGATGGACCGTTGGCATAACTGCGGAAGATTTGGTGGGGGCTCAGTGCAGTACGGTGATCGGGCTACATCCAAGAAGCGAAGAATGGCTATCTGGCGACCGCATGAATGGTGTTTGGTACGGCTCCCCAGAGGATGCCGCCGCCCACCAAAAAGCCATGGACTTTGTGCCCTTTGGCGACTTTGAGGCCATGGCGGTGAGCCCACTGGCAAGCGGTCGATTAAACCCGCCAGACATCTGTTTGATTTATGCAACGCCTGCGCAAATGATCATTTTCATCAATGGCTTACAGTGGACTGGCTATAAAAAATTAGAGTTTTCGTGCGTCGGCGAATCTGCTTGCGCAGACTCATGGGGCCGCGCTTTATCCACTGGCGAACCCAGCTTGTCTCTCCCC
>QXZU01000203.1:0-1822 GCA_009886205.1 K189A clade bacterium
GTAAGCGGGGTAGGACTTTTATCAGTGTCATGCTGCGATTTGAGCTAGCTATGGAAGGCCCCAGTGTAACGAAATTCCGCCGTTGGTAGAATGTTTCTGCGGCTTATCTCGTCTAAGATCCAATCTGGGATCCAGTCTGGGATCCAGTCTGGGATCTAGCTTGGGATCTAGCCCGAGATCTGATCGGAGACGCCGTCTAAAATCCGGGCTGGGACCTTACTTACCCTTGAGGAGGATCTAACAATGGCTGCAATCGACGAAGGCCTGGCCCAGCGGGTACGCGAAAGCCTTTTTAACTTGGCAGATTTCGCAGACATCAGTGAACGCAAAATGTTTGGCAGCCTTGTATTTATGGTCAATGGGCATATGACCTGTGGCGTTGGCGACGAAGGTCTAATGTTGCGGGTGGGAGCAGACAGATATGCGGACGCGCTGACCCTACCACACGCCAAGGAAATGGATTTCACTGGCCGCCCTATGAAGGGTTTTTTATACATCTCCTGGGAGGGCCTTGAGGCTGATGAAGATTTGTCCCGGTGGCTCGCGCTAAGCTTAAGCTTCATCTTGGCCCAACCGCCCAAATAGACAAAAAAAACAGGCAAAAAAGCAGTTGTCGAGATAGCCGTCACAATAAGAGAAAAATTACCCCTGCAGCCCACAGCAGAATTTATTAAAGCAAAGATAATCCTGTACACTGCACGCCTCGCGTCAAGATTAAAGGAACCCAGGTGCCGCAACCCCCGACATCAAACGATTCAACAGAAAATCACTCCAACGGCCTCACCTACAAACAAGCTGGCGTAGATGTGGAGGCTGGCGCTGAATTAATAAGACGCATTGGACCTGCTGCCAAAGCAACCCGCCGACCCGAGCTCTTAGGCGGCCTTGGTGGTTTTGCTGCGATGGCGGAAATGCCCGAAGGGTACACACAACCGGTCATTGTTACCGGCACAGACGGTGTGGGCACCAAACTCAAATTAGCCATAGATTACGCACGCCACGACGGCGTTGGGCAAGATTTGGTCGCCATGTGCGTGAACGACGTATTGGTTACCGGCGCCGAAGCATTCCTGTTTCTCGACTACTACGCCACAGGACGACTTGACATAGATGTAGCAGAACGCGTTATTAACGGGATTGCCAAGGGCTGTGAATTAGCCGGTTGCACACTAGCTGGGGGTGAAACTGCGGAGATGCCCGGATTCTATAGCGACGGTGAATACGACCTTGCTGGTTTCTGCGTGGGTGTTGTAGAAAAAGCGAAAATCATCGACGGCAATAAAATCAGTAGCGGTGACCAGATTATTGGGCTGCCCAGCAGCGGCCCCCATAGCAACGGTTACTCGCTGATCAGAAAAGTTATCGAACGCCAAGGCATGGTGCCTAATGACGACCTCTTGGACGACTTATTAGCGCCCACACGGATTTACGTGAAGTCAGTAAGGCAACTACTAGAACATGTAGACGTCCACGGCATGGTGCATATCACTGGTGGCGGATTTTTTGAAAACATTCCCAGAGTCTTTAACAACCCAGATCATGGTGCGCTTCTAAATCTGGACAGCTGGCAACAACCGGATGTTTTTTCTTGGCTACAACAAGCCGGCAATATCAGCAACGATGAAATGATGAGCACATTTAATTGTGGCTTAGGCATGTTGTTGTTGGTGGCTAAAGATGATGTTGAACAAACCTTGCAGACTTTAACAGACCAAGGCGAAGCGCCGGTGTTGGTCGGGCAAGTGGTTGAAGGCGACGTTGATGTTGCAAAAGGCCAGTTGCTGGTTCGCTAACGTGCCTTGAGTTAGAACTCGTATTTAGA
>QXZU01000203.1:1922-23924 GCA_009886205.1 K189A clade bacterium
GCTCACTCGCGCTCACTGGGGCATGCAAACGGGGCGTTAATCATCAACCATGCTAATGGTTGGCGTGCTGCCTTGCTTGCCCCACAACCGGGCCGCCATATTACGCGCTGCGTCTCGGTAAAGCGCACTAATGGCGGAGTCAGGTTCTGCTTTCACCGTTGGGTGTCCACCGTCAGCCTGCTGACGAATAGACATAGCCAATGGCAATTGCCCTAACAAAGGTACGCCCAAATCTTCTGCCACGCGCTTGCCGCCGTCCTCGCCAAACAAATGGCTGAGATGACCGCAGTTATCGCATTGATGAACGCTCATATTCTCCAAAATCCCCAGTACAGGAATGTCTACCTTGGCGAACATTTCTATACCCTTAAGGGCATCTAGCAGCGCTATATCCTGAGGCGTGGTCACAATTACTGCGCCGGCAACCGGTGCTTTTTGTGACAAGGTCAACTGAATATCACCTGTGCCCGGAGGCATATCAACAATCAGATAATCTAAATCGCCCCATAAGGTTTGACCCAAAATCTGTTGCAGCGCACCGCTGGCCATAGGGCCACGCCAAACCATGGGGGTTTTATCGGTAATCATAAAGCTCATAGACATCGCTTTTATGCCATGGGCTCGGATGGGGTCAAAAAACTTTCCGTCCTTTATATCTGGGCGACGGCCTTCTGCCACGCCAAGCATCATGCCCTGGCTGGGGCCGTAAATATCTGCGTCCAAGAGGCCCACTTTGGCACCCTCGGCGTCTAGTGCCAGAGCTAAATTTACCGCAGTGGTCGATTTGCCTACTCCGCCTTTGCCACTGCTCACCAAAACCACTTTTTTCACTTGGCCGAAGCCTCGACCCGGGGGAGATGAAAAACTAATGTCTAGCTCAATGTCGTCAACGCCCAAAAAAGCTGAGAGCTGCTCAGTCAATTTTGCCTGCATGCCTTGGGCCGGATACCCTAAAGTAACCGAAATGCGCTTGCCCGATGACAGTACCCGTGCACCCAGAGACTGCCACGTTTGCCCCAAATAGGGATCTACAAAATCTTCAACCTTCATCGATGTCTAACATCCAAATAAAACAAGGCGCATAGTGTAAGCCCATTTGCTGTAATTTGGCTTTATTCTTCTTCAGGGCAATGTATATTGCTCCGATCTTAACGCTGTCGATCATTTCCGCCGCGTTCAATGCTTTACGGTACTCATAGGCCCCACATGTCACGTCGAATTTTAGTTACTAGCGCACTGCCAAACGCTAACGGTCCCATCCACCTAGGACACATGCTTGAGCATGTGCAAACGGACATCTGGGTGCGCTTTCAACGCATGCGCGGCAACCAAACCCTCTATGTGTGCGCGGACGACACCCACGGCACGGCCACAATGATTAAGGCCGAAGAAGAATCGATAACCCCAGAGGTATTAGTAGAAAATATCCGTCAGTTGCACGTAAAAGACTTTCAGGGCTTTTTAATCAGCCACGACAACTACTATTCAACCCACAGTGATGAAAACCAACATTTCTCGTCGCTGATTTATAATCGCCTACAAGAAAAGGGCCTGATTTTTACCAAGGAAGTCGAGCAGCTATACGATGCAGAAAAAGGCCTATTTTTGGCCGACCGCTTCGTTGTTGGCGGTTGCCCAAAGTGTAAGGTTGAGGGTCAGTATGGCGACAACTGCGAGGCGTGCGGGGCCACTTACGACGCCACCGACCTAATACAACCCAAGTCCATCTATTCAGGCGCAACACCTCAGTTACGTGCTTCAACCCACTACTTCTTTGACTTAGCCAGCTATACCCAGTTCCTTAAGGATTGGACCCGCAGCGATGCGGTACAGCCAGAAATCGCCAATAAACTCAGCGAGTGGTTAGACGACGGGCTACGCGCTTGGGATATCTCAAGAGATGCGCCCTACTTTGGCTTTACCATTCCTGGCACTACCGACAAATATTTCTACGTTTGGATGGATGCACCCATTGGTTATATGGCCAGCTTCCAAAACTACTGCACTGCGCAAAACGACCCCAATTTACAGTTCGACGATTTTTGGCGTGCAGATTCCAGCGCCGAGGTGCACCACTTTATTGGCAAAGATATTGTTAACTTCCACGCGTTGTTTTGGCCTGCGGTTTTGGACGGCGCGAATTTCCGCACACCGACCAAAATACATGCACATGGCTTTGTCACTGTGGACGGCACCAAGATGTCTAAGTCTCGCGGTACCTTTATTCTTGCTGACAAATACCTCGAACATTTGAACCCAGAATACCTGCGCTACTACTACGCCGCCAAACTGAGCAATTCGGTAGATGACTTAGACATCAACCTAGAAGATTTTGTCCTCCGCGTTAATTCAGATCTGGTCGGCAAAGTCATTAATATCGCCAGCCGCACAGCAGGCTTCTTGGTGAAAAACTTCGACGGTGTCATGTCAGAGGCAGTACATGACAGCGAATTAATGACCAAATTCACGGAGCAAGCCGAAAACATTGCGGCGCTTTATGAAGAGGGTGAGTTCAGCAAGGCAGTGCGTGAAATCACAGGCTTGGCAGATTTAGCCAACCAATACATTGCTCAACATGAACCTTGGGCAATGGTGAAAAATCCCGAGTTACACGAACAGGTGCAGTTAGTGTGCAGCCAAGCCATTAACATGTTCCGCTTTTTGGCCATTTTCCTAAAACCAATTTTACCGGTGACCGCGGAAAAGGCAGAAGAATTTCTGGGCGTTGCGCCGCTTGCATGGTCTGACTGCGAGCATTTGCTCTGCGGCCATAAGATCAACAAGTTCAAACCTATGTTGCAGCGTATCGAGGGCAAAACCGTGGCTCAACTAGTAGAAGCATCCGCGGAACCCGCAGCGCAAACTACTGACAACAAAACAGCGGAAAAGAACAAACAGCAAAAACCTGCTCAGCTTGCAAAAAACGAGGGCAAAAACTCTGACGGTGATTTTATTGATATAGATGACTTCACCAAAGTGAGTCTAAAGGTGGCGAAAATTATTGCCGCCGAGGCGGTAGAAGGCGCGGACAAACTGCTTAAGCTCACGTTGGATGTAGGCGACCATGAACGAGCTGTCTTCTCAGGCATCAAAGAAGCCTATAACCCAGAAGATCTGGTGGGCCGGTTAACGGTTGTGGTTGCCAACCTAGCGCCGAGAAAAATGCGCTTTGGTGTTTCCGAAGGCATGGTCTTAGCAGCAGGGCCCGGTGGCGCTAACATTTTCTTACTTGCACCTGACAGCGGCGCAGAGCCGGGCATGGACGTTAAGTAATGACAGACTATGGCGTCACAGCAACAACTCTCTGGGTAGCGCGCCTACCCAATACGCTTTGCTAGCCGCAGTAAACAATTGCCGCGCGGTATGCCGCCGGCTGTATCGGCTTTGTAAGCTGGGCCGCACTGAGCGCACTAAGCCGTGGCTGATAAACCCACGCCCAAGCACCCAGCGCGGGCTAACCACAAGATGCCCTAAACTGTGACTGAGCTCGGCCTAATTTTAATCGGCGCGCTGTTAGTGAACAACTTTGTCCTAGCGCAGTTCTTAGGCCTTTGCCCTTTTATGGGCATCACCAAAAGCTACGACACCGCCTTTGCGACAGGTCTGGCCACAACCTTTGTACTCGCTCTAGCAGCCGTCATTTCCCACCTAATTTACCACGGCATTTTAGTGCCCTTAGACCTGACTTACCTGAACATTATTTTATTTATTGTGGTCATTGCGGGCCTAGTACAGCTGATCCAAGTTTACCTCCACGCCACCTCACCGATTTTACACCAACTGTTAGGCATCTACCTGCCCCTCATCACCAGCAACTGCGCGGTATTGGGCGTGACTTTACTGGCCATCAATCAAGATCTTACGCTGCTACAAACACTCACCTTCGCCATTGGCGCTGCGGCTGGGTTCACGCTGGTCATGGTCTTATTTGGTGCCCTGCGCGAGCAGTTACAACAAGCCAGCCTGCCCGAAGCTTTTGCAGGCACGCCCATCGCCTTAATCAGCGCAGGCCTAATGAGCCTGGCATTTATGGGCTTTCAAGGCATTGGTAGCTGATGTTTGGACCACTGCTCATCATTTGCGCGTTGCTGGTATTTGCCGCTGGCGTGCTATGGATTCGCGGCAATGTGGCGAAAGACGAAGACAGCCTTATTACAACCATTGACACACTGCTGCCGCAAACCCAATGCGCCCAATGCGGTTATCCCGGCTGCCGACCCTATGCACAGGCCGTGGCTGAAGGCGCGCAAATAGACCTTTGCCCGCCCGGCGGACAAGAATTGGTGGTTCAGCTCAGTGAGTTAATGGGCGTTGAGATACCCGCCCAAAAGTTAGCCGAACCGCTAGCCTTGGTTGCCGTCATCGACGAAGCCGAGTGTATTGGTTGCACGTTGTGCCTGCCGCCCTGTCCAGTGGACGCCATCATTGGCGCCCAAGGGTTTATGCACACCGTGCTCAGCAAAGACTGCACCGGCTGCGAACTGTGCATCGCACCCTGCCCAGTAGACTGCATTACCTTAGAACCGGTCGCCAACGTAAGCGCAAATGTGATCGACAAGCCCTTCGAACTAAAAGGCAAAGGATGTATTAACTGTGGTCAATGCGCACCAGCTTGCCCCAAGGACTTGCTGCCTGACCAACTACTCAAACTGGGTAACGGTGAATTATGGGAACAGGCGAGTGAGTTGAACCTTCAAGACTGCATTGAATGCAGCTTATGCGACCGAGTATGTCCCAGTGAAATCAATTTGGCGCAGTTTTTCGGCCACGGCAAAGTGATAGAAAAGCAGCGCCTGGCCGTCAATGCAGAAAAGCTACGTATTCAAGATCGCTTTGAAAACCACCAGGCACGCCTGCAAGCGAAAGAGCAAGAGGGCAACCAGCGTCGCCAGCAGCGTATGAACGAGCGCCTGCAAAGACTTCAGCAGAGTCGGGGCGGCGATCAATGAAAGCACGTAAAATCATTAAGACACCCAATGTCATGGCATGGGTGCTCGTCGCACTGCTCCCTGGCTTAGCCGGTATGACCTTCTATTTTGGCTTGGGCGTATTGTGGAATTTATTCTGGCTATCTGCCCTTTGCTTGGCTACCGAGGTGCTGGTTGTCGCCCTTCGAACCGGCAGTCTTTCTCCAGCGCTTTTGCGCGCGCCCTTACAGAACAACCTTGGCGACGGCACAACCTTACTCGCAGCTTGGCTCATTGCCATCTGCCTTCCGCCCTATGTTTCTATACAGATTTTAGCCGTTGCGGCGCTGGCCTCCATTGGCCTAGCAAAACACGCTTATGGCGGGCTAGGTAACAATATCTTTAATCCAGCCATGGTGGGCTACGCGGTAATACTGCTGTCTTTCCCCCAGGCATTAGCCGCATGGCCGGCACTGGGCGGCGCAGAAAATTTAGCGTCGGATGCCCTAAGCGGCGCCACCTACCTTTCAGAATTTCGCTACCGCGACGCTATGACCGTTGATGAGTTTTTGCTCAACAACCCACAAGTCATGCACCAACAAGTTATCGCTGGACTATTTTTACTCGGCGGTTTGGGCCTAATCTATCTACGGATTATCAGTTGGCGTATTCCTCTGGCACTACTGATTACCGTTGGACTGCTGGCAAGCGTCACCTATGACCAAGGCTCCACTCAAAGCATGGGGTCTGCGTGGTTTCATTGGGCCACCGGCGGCACTATGGCCGCAGCTTTTTTTGTGGCAACAGACCCTGTCACTCATCCAAGTCGCCATAGTCATCAGATAATTTTTGCCGTCAGCATTGGCATCTTGCTATTTGTCATTCGCACCCAAGGCAACCTACCCGACGGCATCGCCTTCGCCGTTTTGTTGGCTAACTGCGCAACACCATTGCTCAATCGCATCCACAGACAGCGGGAGAAACAGCATGTTTAAAACGCTGGCTTCGCTCGCGTTAATCGGCGCAGCCTGTGGCCTTGCGTTGTTTGGCTTAAACGACATAACTCGCAGCGACATTGAAAAAAACCGAACAAAAAAAGCTCGAGAGATAATGACCGAACTGCTCAAACAACCCCTACCCGACGACATTGTTTGGGTAGAGGGTGTTAGCGGGAATTGTCAGCTGGGCTATTTCGTTACGCATGCAGAAAACGGCTATTCAGGACCGATCAATTTTTTTGCCCTGTACCAGCCAAATCTATCGACGCAGATCCCTCTGGATAAGGAAACGACTAGGACAGAACAGCTCAGTTTGCGGGTCACACGTCATCAAGAAACCCCAGGCATTGGTGATTTCATTGATCACAAGCGCGAGCGCTATCTGCCAGACCTCGACCAGCAATCAATTGCACAATGGCAGAACTTGGACAATATTACCGGTGCGACCATTACCCACCGGGCGATTAAAAAAGCGGCACTGAACATTCAAACCCGGGTCCGCTATCACAACGAGAAATATCCCTGTGTCGAATAACGATTTCAGCCGCGGCGCAATAGAAAACAATCCGGCCTGGGCGCAACTTCTGGGTCTGTGCCCACTACTGGCTGTAAGTAACAGTATTTCTAACGCACTGGGTTTAGCCTTGGCCAGCGGGTTTGTTTTGCTGGGCGCTAACACAAGCATTTCTCTACTGCGAAAAATTATCCCGGACGTTGCTCGTCTGCCCTGCTTTGTTCTTATCATCGCCACCTTCACCACCGTAGCAGTCATGGTTTTAGAAGCTTACGCCTTTGACCTGTTCACTCGCATTGCGCTCTTCATTCAAATCATTGTGACTAACTGCATGATTCTGGGCAGGGCAGAAGCTTTTGCAAGCCGACAACCTGTGGGCCGCGCAATAGTGGACGCGCTTGGCACCGCAACGGGGTTTGCTATTGCACTCTTAGCCTTGGGGGCAGTGCGCGAGGTGCTGGGTAACGGCACATTGTTCAATGACATGGATTTATTGGTAGGCGACATAGGCACTGACTGGCGACTGACAATTTTTTCCTCAGCACCACTGCCCTTGGCACTGTATCCTCCCGGCGCATTCCTTTTGGCTGGGCTTTTGTTCGCAGGGGTGAAGGCGCTGACAGCAACACAAAATGGCCCTAACGCTGAAAAAGGTGCTGGAGAAGGCGCTGAAAAAGAGATTGAGAAAAAACCTGGCCAAGAATCTGGCGCGGCCAATGAGGCAATGCGCAATACGAACCCATAAGTTAATATCTACCCATTCTATTTAGAGGTGGTCTATGAACGCTGACAAACGCCATGAAATTTTCACCCGCTTGCGCGCAGAAAACCCAAACCCCACCACCGAGCTTAATTATAATTCGCCCTTTGAATTACTGATTGCCGTTTTGCTTTCGGCTCAAGCCACCGACGTTGGTGTCAACAAAGCCACAGGGCCACTATTTGCTGCGGCTAACACCCCAGAGGCGATCTACAAGTTAGGCATAGATGGCCTAAAGGAATACATCAAGACCATTGGCTTGTTTAACACCAAAGCCGTGAACGCGCACAAAACCTGCAAAATTTTGATGGACGACTTCAACAGCAAAGTACCGGAAGACCGCGCCGCATTGGAAGCGCTACCCGGTGTGGGCCGCAAGACCGCGAACGTGGTACTCAATACCGCCTTCGGCCACCCCACCATTGCGGTAGATACCCACATTTACCGCGTGTCCAACAGGACCAAAATAGCGCCCGGGAAAAATGTCCGTGAAGTTGAAGACAAACTGATCAAGTTTGTGCCCGCGGAGTTTAAAGTAGACGTACACCACTGGCTGATCCTTCATGGGCGCTACGTCTGCGTGGCACGCAAACCTAGGTGCGGTAGCTGCAGCATTGAAGATTTATGCGAATTTAAAGATAAAACCGACGACTGAGGTTTTTATGAGAATGGCGTCGGCTATAGCTATAGGTCGACCAAGCTCACGTTGGTTAGTGGACCGCCAAAGAAATAGCCGCCGACTTTACGAAACCGCTCAACACCGTCGGTTGCCAAAAATACCATCTCATTGTCCGTTACCGGCGTATCGCGCAGCAAATCCAGCTTTGATAAATCGTTAGATACAGTAGCAGCTGTTGTTTGCGCCGAATCCACCACCTGCACATCAGCGCCCACCAAGGCCTCAATTTGCTGACGAAATAGCGGGAAGTGCGTGCACCCTAGGAGCACTGTTTTGGGGTGGCTAGAGGCATAAGCCGCACCATCCACAAAACCCCGCAACCCATGTTCTAAGGTATGTTGGGTAAGTGAGGCCGCTTGATCACCCACCCAACCTTGCTCTGCCAAGGTCACCCACAACGGGCAGGCTCGACCAAAAACCGTGAGTGACGGATTTTGTTGGAGCAATGCGCGCTGGTAAGCACCGCCTAGGATTGTACTTTCTGTGGCTAAGACCAATACCCCACTGGCATCAGCCTGCATTGCAGCAGCTTGCGCACCGGGTTCTACCACACCGTAAACCGGCAGGGGCGCAAAGTCTTGAGCGAGCATTTTAAGAGCGGATGCAGACGCGGTATTACAGGCAACAACCAAGGCTTTGACCCCTCGACGAACCAACTCTTTAGAGGCTTGGCGCGCGTAGCGCACCACAGTGTCTGGGGATTTGGTGCCGTAAGGTAGCCTAGCGCTATCGCCCAAGTAGATAAACTGCTCGTTGGGCATGGCCTTGGCCAATGCCGATAAAACAGTTAACCCACCCATACCCGAATCAAACACGCCAATGGGCAGCTGTCGATCCGGCTGTTGATCAGACTGTGAATCAGACATGACCGAGTTCTACAGCCTTGGACTAAGAGTAGTCACGACCACGCTTGGCACCTAAGCGTAGGCGCAGTGCATTGAGTTTTATGAACCCACCAGCGTCCACTTGGTCGTAGGCACCTTGGTCATCCTCAAAGGTCACCACGTCTTCGTCGTACAAACTGTCTGCGGAAGCCCGGGCCACAACCGTGACAGAGCCTTTATACAGCTTCAGCGTAACGGTGCCGTTCACGGGAATTTGCGACTCATCGATCAGTGCTTGCAGCACTTTACGCTCTGGTGACCACCAATAGCCGTTATAGATCATTTTCGCGTAGCGCGGCATCAACTCATCTTTAAGATGGCCTACTTCGCGATCTAAAGTAATCGACTCCATGGCTCTGTGACCGCGCAACATAATAGTGCCGCCCGGTGTTTCATAACAGCCGCGAGACTTCATGCCGACCATGCGATTTTCTACGATGTCGGATCGTCCAACTCCATGGATTCCGCCCAAGCGATTCAATTCACGCAACATTTCTGCGGCTGAAAGGGCTTTGCCATTGAGCGCAACAGGGTCACCGGCTTTATAGGTAAGTTCAATAATCTCGGCTTTGTCCGGCGCCGCCTCTGGCGCAACGGTCCAACGCCACATGTCTTCATCAGCCGGGCTGCTCGGGTCTTCCAAGCCGCCGCCCTCGTAAGAAATGTGCAGTAAATTTGCGTCCATTGAATAAGGTGACTTAGAGCCACGCTTATAGTCCACGGGAATTTGATGCTTCTCACAAAAATCCATCAGTGATTCACGCGAACTCAGATCCCACTCGCGCCAAGGCGCAATAACTCGGATATCTGGATCCAATGCATAGGCGCCCAATTCGAAGCGCACTTGATCATTACCCTTACCGGTAGCGCCATGAGAAACGGCAAAAGCACCAGTTTCTTGAGCAATTTCAACCAAACGGCGCGCAATCAAAGGCCGCGCAATACTGGTACCCAGCAAATACTCACCTTCATAAACGGTGTTGGCGCGAAACATGGGGAATACATAGTTGGCGACGAAATCTTCGGTGATGTCTTCGATATAGATTTCTTTCACGCCCATGGCTTTGGCTTTTTCACGGGCTGGCTCAACCTCTTCACCTTGGCCGATATCCGCAGTAAAAGTTACAACTTCTGCGTCGTAAGTTTCTTGCAACCAGCGGCAGATGACTGAGGTGTCTAAGCCACCAGAATAAGCGAGGACGATTTTGTTTTTGTCTGACACGGAACTTCCCTTGAAATTGACCGCGCCATCTTATGCGATGCCTCTTTAGATGACCATATATATGCATTACCTCCATTAAGAAAGAATGGGAATACTGAGAAATTAACCCTAGCCGTTATTGAATTCTGTTATCGTGCCGCTATGGAAATATCTGAGCGCTTTCGCGGCTACTTGCCGGTTGTTGTTGATTTGGAAACCGGTGGATTCAGCAAGGAATCTAACCCGGTGCTTGAGATCGCCTGTACCTTTCTCACCATGAACGAGGACGAGTTGTCGGTGAAACGGCACGCTCGATGGGACGTAAATCCATTCCCAAATAGCATTATTGATCCCGCGAGTTTGAAGGTCACAAAAATTGACCTAGATGACCCGGATCGAAATGGTATCGATGAGAAAGATGCATTGACCGAGTTCTTTCGCGAGGTCAGAGAAGAAATGAAAGTATCTGGTTGTCATCGCGCGGTAATGGTGGCGCACAACGCTTCCTTCGATCAGGGCTTTATCAACATGGCCTGCGAACGGACTAATTTAAAGCGCAATCCATTTCACCCCTTCACGGCATTAGATACCGCAACACTTGGCGCCCTGGCGTTTGGTCACACGGTTCTGCGCGAAGCATGTCGCCGAGCTGGGATAGATTTCAGCGAAGCCAAGGCGCATAACGCTGCATACGACGCAGAACGCACAGCTCTGCTGTTCTGCCATATCGTCAACGCTTGGGATTATCAAACTGCCTGGCTGGATTCAGCCAGGGATTCAGACGGGGATTAAGGTAGCGGTTGCTACTCCGCGTCAGGAGAAGGATATTTAGCACTGGTCTCAACCAGCAACGTTTCCAGCTCACCGGCTTCAAACATTTCAGTGATGATGTCGCAACCGCCCACTAGCTCACCATCTACCCACAGCTGTGGAAATGTCGGCCAATTTGCGTATCCGGGCAATGCCGATCTAATTTCTGGGTTGCTCAGAATGTCTACATAGGCAAAGCGCTGACCACAGGCCACCATGCATTCGATGGTTTGCGCAGAAAAACCACACTGAGGTGCTTGAGGAGAACCCTTCATATATAAAATGATCGGATTTTCAGTAATTTGCTGCTTGATGTTATCCAAGACTTCTTCTGACATATTGAGCACCTCTCTTTAGAAGGGCATATTGTAGCCCTTAATGTTTATCTTTTTATACGATTTTACCCGGCATCGCTGAGCAACAGAAAACTCTGCTCTATTAATGCGGTTAAAGCGAGATTTTACAAGTAACAACATAGCCACTGAAGCGGGCCTAGGCGCTGGGCCTATATTTTTTGCACTTGTTAACTTTTTCAACTTTTCTAATTGGGAACCGATCCATGGCTATACCTTTGGCTACACCTTTAAACCAAGTGATCCAACGCAAAGGCACCCAGAGCACCAAATGGGAAAAGTATGGCGACCGGGACATTCTGCCTTTTTGGATAGCAGACATGGACTTCGCTTCGCCGGACTTTGTTTTGCAGGCACTACAACAACGCCTAGAGCACCCTATTTTGGGCTATAGCCAACAGCCAGATTCACTTACCCAAGCTTTTCAAGGTTGGTTGGTACACCACTTTGGCTGGCAGGTGCGCGAAGAATGGATCGTTTGGCTGCCCGGTGTAGTACCCGGTCTGAATATGGCTGCGCACACGCTGACAAGTGACCAAAGCATTATGATCCCCACCCCGGTCTACTATCCGTTTTTAGCAATTGGCGAAAACGCTCATGTGGAGCAAATACTTACACCGCTGAGACTGGTTAACGGTCGTTGGGAAATGGACATTGACCATATGGGTCAACAGCTGGCTAAAAACACCAAAATGGTCTTTATTGCCAACCCGCAGAACCCTACCGGGCGCGCTTACAGCTTGAAAGAGCTACAAGCACTGGCTGAATTTATTCAAACAAACGATCTGTTGCTGGTGTCTGATGACATCCATTGCAACCTCATCATCGACCCATTAGCCCAGCACCTGCCCATTGCTCACGCCGTGCCGGAAATTGCCAAACGCACCATTACACTTTTTGCTGCAACCAAAACTTATAACATTCCGGGCTTAAGTTGTGCCGCGGCGGTGATTCCAGATGCACAGTTAAGAGCGCGCTTTCAGGCAAAAGAACAAGGCCTAGTTTCTGGCGTTGGTCCATTGAACCATATTGCATCAGAAGCGTGTTTTAACGACCGCTCGGACTGGGTGCCCAATCTGCTCACCCAGCTGCGCAGTAATTACGAGCGGCTGCAAACCGTTGCTGGCCCAAGGATGTCGACATTGGAAGCCACCTACCTAGCTTGGATAGATGTACGCGATTTAGGCTTAAACGACATCGACGCCCATTTTGAAAACCACGGTCTGGGCGTCTCCAACGGCAAACAATTTGGCCTGGAAGGCCATATAAGATTTAACTTTGCCTGCCCTGAGGCGACGTTGAATGAAGGCTTGGCACGGTTGAGAGAAAGCCTAAGCACCTAGCGGAGGTACAACTCTTAAAACCGCTGGCAACGTTTTCATAGCCGTATGTCATTTAAACCATTCTCACAGTTGCTGGGCGCGATGGGTTTTAGTAGTATCTCGCTCTTATTGGCCGCATTCATTGCGGCCTTTTTCGTTTTGGCTTATTGTTTTTCTCTTAATTTGAGTATGTGTTGCGGCCTTGCCAAAAAGCTTAGGGCTGTTAAAGAGCATTTATAGAACTGGTTTTGAGCAATAGTTAAGCGCAAAGCGGCAGTTAACTTGAACTGCTGAACTGAATAGTTAGGCCAATATTTATTAGCCACCAAGCATTTATATGAGTCATTTGTATAAATCATTTATATAAATAAAGAGTAGTCACTCAAAAGTTGTAGATATGAACCACGTCATGAATACCTATGGTCGAATGCCCGTAAACTTTGTTAGCGGCCACGGCAGCTACCTAGAAGATACTGAAGGCAAACGCTATCTCGACGGTCTCACCGGCATTGCTGTGTGCGGTTTAGGTCATGCGCACCCACACGTGGCCCAAGCCATTGCCAAGCAAGCGGGCACATTGGTCCACACCTCAAATTTATACGAAATACCCTTACAAACCGCTTTGGCCGAACGCCTTTGCCGCAAGTCGGGTATGGATAACGTATTCTTTTCTAATTCAGGCGCAGAAGCCAATGAAGCTGCAATTAAATTGGCGCGCCTGAAAGGCAACAACAAAGGCATTAAGTCACCGTGCATTGTGGTGGTAGACGGCAGTTTTCATGGTCGCACCATGGCAACCCTAACAGCCACCGGTAACCGCAAAGTACATGCGGGCTTTGAACCCTTACTCAGCGGTTTTGTCCGCGCGCCTTTTGATGACATTGAAGCCATTGAAAATATCGCCAGCAACAACCCAAATGTAGTTGGCCTATTGGTTGAACCCATACTCGGTGAAGGCGGCATACACATACCCAAAACCGGCTATCTTGCGGCTCTTAGAAAAATTTGTGACCAGTATGACTGGTTGATGATGGTGGACGAGGTACAAACCGGTAATGCAAGAACCGGCAAATATTTCGCCTTTCAACATGAAGGCATCATGCCCGACGTGGTCACCACCGCGAAGGGACTGGGCAACGGCATGCCCATTGGCGCATGCCTGGCCCACGGTGAAGCCGCGTCCCTTTTTGTACCGGGCAATCATGGCTCCACTTTTGGCGGCAATCCGCTGGCCTGTGCTGCAGCCCACGCAGTGATTGATGTCATAGAGCAAGACAACCTAGAAGAGCGCGCCTTGGTCTTAGGTGAGCGCATTCAAGAGGGCTTTCGACAAGCCCTTGATGGCAACAATAATGTCAAAGAGATTCGCGGCGCAGGACTTATGTTAGCCGTGGAACTCAATGATGACGCCCCAGACTTGGTGCATCGCGCATTGACCAATGGCGTGCTGATCAATGTCACCCAGGGCAATATTGTGCGTCTACTGCCCCCTTTGACGATGACAGATGCTGAGGCAGATGAGTTAGTCGCCAAAGTATCCGGCCTAATCAACCCTTAAAAATTCAACAAGTACTGATGAGTAATACTCCTATGGCAAAACGGGATTTTTTGTCTTTGCTGGATTTCACCAGCGATGAACTTAAGTATGTGGTTAATCGAGCTAAGGCTTTCCGCAAAATGCACGCAGCTGGCGAAGTCCACCAACCACTTGTGGGCAAGACCGGCGCGCTGATATTACAGCTGAGCAGCACGCGAACCCGCGTTGCCTTCGAAGCAGGTTTTGCGCAGATGGGTGCTCACGCTATTTTCCTAGGCAGTGCAGATACACAGATTGGCCGCGGCGAACCCATTGAGGACCTCGCAAGAGTGCTGTCTGAAATGGTGGACATTGCCATGATCAGAACACTGGACCAGGAAGCTATGGAGCGCCTAGCAGAGTACGCAAGCATTCCCGTCATTAACGCCATGAGCTCGCTACTGCACCCGTGCCAACTGCTGGCAGACATACAGGCATTTGAAGAACACCGTGGATCTATTGAAGGCAAAACCGTGACCTTCCTGGGCGACGGCTACAATATGTGCCACTCCTATATCAACGCGGCCAAGCAATGGGGCTTTAATTTAAGAATTGCTTGCCCAGATAGCCATCAGCCCAACACGGACATTCTCGCCAGCTGTGCAACAGCAGAGCGCGTACTGGACCCACGCGAGGCTGTTGAAGGCGCGCACCTGGTGGTTACTGACGTATGGTCGTCTATGGGTCATGAAGGACAAGAAGCTGATCGCCGCGGAACCTTTGGCCCTTATCAAGTCAATGAGGCGCTACTGGACCTAGCAGACCCGGAAGTATTGTTTATGCACTGCCTACCCGCCCATCGTGGTGAAGAGGTCAGCGAGACATTGCTGGATGATCCTAGATCAGTGGTCTTTCACGAAGCGGGCAACCGCCTGCACACGCAAAAGGCATTGGTAGAGTTTTTGCTGTTAGGCCGTCAATAAGACGCTAGCTAAACATAGGCGGGGCAAATTAGGCGGGCTAAATTGGGCGATATATGGCCGCCGAAACGCAACCGCTTATTAGCACTTCATTGAGGTGCAGCCTAAGAAACTTTCTATAAAAGCCTTATATAACGAAAAGGCTACTATGAAGAAAGCGCCTGACTCAGCGCCTGGTTATAACCCTTCAGCAATTGCGCTCTGGCTGAGTCGGTCATAATGGGGGCAAAGCGTTTATCCAAACGCCAGTGGGTTGCCGCATCTTCCAAGTCTTTCAGCACGCCACAGCCAATGGCAGCAAGAACACCCGCCCCCTTCGCCGTGGTTTCAATATCTGCGGGGCGCTCAACAGTTACGTGCAAAATATCACTCAGAAACTGGCACAACGCCTCGTTCACCACCATGCCACCATCCACCCGCAGCGTATTAACCGGCGCACCTTCCTCTGCCATTAAGCTGAGCAAAGTTTCCGTTTGAAACGCAACGCTTTGCAGGAACGCTGTAATAATATGATCTTTGTCGCTGTTCAATGTCAGTCCGGTGATTAGACCTCGAACATCTGGCCGCCAATGCGGCGCGCCTAAACCGGTAAAACCAGGCACAACATATACGCCCTGGGTGTCGCCACCGGTGCGCTCGTAAGCCAATTGTGTATCTGCGGCATGCTCAATTATCCCCAACTGATCGCGCAGCCACTTCACCGCCTGCCCCGCCACAAAAATACTGCCTTCCAGCGCATAGCTGGTTCGCCCATCAATGCGATAAGCAATGGTGGCCAATAAATTTTTCTTCGAGTAACGCACCTGCTCGCCGGTGTGGGTCATGACAAAACAACCGGTGCCGTAGGTGCTTTTAGACATGCCGGGCTTAAAACAAGCTTGCCCTATTAATGCCGCCTGTTGGTCACCGGCAACGCCCAGTATGGGAATCGGCGCGCCAAACCACTCAGAGTCTGCAATACCAAACTCAGCAACGCTATCGTGTACCTCAGGCAATATACCCGGAGGAATTTCAAAGTAGTCTGTGAGCTCAACACTCCACTGATGAGTGGTGATATCAAATAACTGAGTTCTGCTGGCGTTGGTTGCGTCTGTGACATGACGCGCGCCCTTGGTCAGCTTCCAAATTAAGAACGCATCTACCGTGCCAAAGCAAAGCTCGCCAGCTTGGGCTTTTGCCTGAGCTTCAGGGACATTGCTCAGAAGCCAAGCCAATTTGGTGCTAGAAAAATAGGGATCAATAATCAGTCCGGTGATTTGATTAATCGCCGCGGCCAAATCTCGACCGTCAGCCAACTGCTCACCCGCCATCTCAATACACCGGTCTGCGCCACGGCGGTCCTGCCAAACGATGGCGTTGTATAAGCATTCATCCGTCTGCCGGTCCCACAACAAAGTGGTCTCACGCTGGTTGGTGATGCCAATGGCCTGTATTTGGCTGGCCTTAAGAGATGAGGCTTTTATAGCGTCTCGACCCACCTGCAAAATAGACTGCCAAATAATATTTGGATCTTGCTCCACCCAACCATCTTGTGGGTAAACAGAGTCGAAGGTCTGCTGGGCCGTGCCCACCACCTCGCCAACACTGTTATAAATAATCGCCCGGCTGCTTGAAGTACCCTGATCTAGGGCCATCACGTATGTCATTGATCAATCCTTAGTCGCTGCGGCTTATCTTAACAGCATGGTTAAAGAGGTTGGCTACTATCACCATCCAGCAGCGCCTATCAATTATGCTTAGACAGCCTGTTGCGCAACAAATGACCTACAAGAGGCGCAGTACAAGCATTACGGAAAATTTCAGCAAGATAAGCCATAAATTGAGTAAAAATACGCTTCCATTAGCGACTCATCAGCCAAACAGCCGGCAGTGGACAAAATTTCTGCTGTACTAATTTTACCATTGAAAAAGAGGGCAAATGGGGTGCAAAAAGGGCAAAATTTCCGGTCATTTATGGTGCAAAAAGAGCTTTGTTTGAAAAAAACGCACTAGTTTGAGTTCATCACAAGGTTACCCCCAATACACACAGGTTATCCACAGACTTTTCCTTGCAAAGACATTATGAACCCATTATCTTGTGTCTTCGTTGTCGCAAAACGCTATATATGGGATTTATAAACCTTGACCCAGTCAATTTTTATTCTCCATAAATAGACAGATGTCCGCGCAAAAAGGCGATTTGGCCTGGATTTTGAGCCTGTATAAGTAGATTTGGAGAGTTTTAAAGCTGTTATTTCAACATGTTATGAGAGCAATCTAAAAACATGCTGATTTTGCCCATTTCGACTGCTACGTAATACGAAATTCAACAACCCAAAAACGTTGAGTCAGCATGAGCTGCCTTGGGACAACTCTTTTTCTCAAATTTAGGCCGTGGCCTAAGCACTGAAGAAAAAACACTCTGGGACAGAGCTAAGACAGAGCTAACGCAAAGCGGAGGCGAAGTGAGAGTAAGAGTAAGAGTGAAATTAGAGTAAGACCAAGCAGGAAAGAGACGAGAGAGACGAGAGAGCGGCATGCTATAGCGACAAATAGCCCCAGCTAAAAGTGCGGAGGAGCACTGAAAAATACCGCTCTAGAAAAAGCAGTAGAAAGAGAAAGTTCAGCAAACACAAAATACAGAGTACGTTTTCAACAACTAACATTTAGCCCACTAATAGCCGCACGGTGGGACAGATCTAATTTAGAACGATGAAAACGTAGAGAAAGGGAAAAGGTTTTAAACACATGCAAACAGATACACCAGTGAGTTCAGACTCCGCGCAACCAGCTATGCAGCCCAACCAACCGCTGTCACCGTCCTTGACCGCAACAGCGCCAGGGCAGCTAAAAATTATCAAGCGTAATGGCACCGTTGTGCCTTACACCGCCGACAAAATTGCCGTAGCAATGACCAAGGCTTTCTTGGCAGTAGAGGGCGGCACCGCTGCTGCGTCTCCACGTATTAGAGAAACCGTCACCGCGCTCACCGAACAAATGACCGCAACCTTCAAGCGCCGCCTGCCTTCTGGCGGCACATTGCACATTGAAGAGATTCAAGACCAAGTTGAATTGGCCATGATGCGTGCTGGCGAGCAAAAGATTGCCCGCGCATATGTTCTGTACAGAGAACAGCGTTCACAAGAGCGGCAGGCAGAGAACAACCTCAACGTGCCGCCACAAGCAGCGGAGATCAATGTGGTACACGCTGATGGCAGCCGTCACCCATTAGACATTGCGCGCATTCAAACCATTGTTAATGAAGCATGCGAAAACCTCAGTGATGTAAATCCACAGCGCATCATCGATGACGCCATGGCCAACATGTACGACGGCATATCAGTGACCGACGTTGCCACGTCTATTTTGATCACAGCGCGTACCTTGGTAGAGGAAGAGCCCAACTACACTTATGCCAGCGCCCGCCTGCTATTAGACGAGCTGCGCACCGAAGCGTTAACCTTCTTAGATGTCACCGGCACAGGCGCTACACAGACTGCGACTCAAGCGCAGATGACTGAATTTTATCCGTTAGCGTTAAAAGGCTTTATTGATCGTGGCGTGGAGTTAGATCTGATCAGCCCTAAACTCCAAACCTATGACTTTGAGCAACTGGGCGCGGCTATTCGTCCAGACCGCGACCACCTGTTCACCTACCTAGGCCTGCAGACCTTATACGACCGTTACTTCATTCACTGGAATGAAGTACGCATTGAGCTGCCCCAGGTATTCTTTATGCGGGTTGCTATGGGCTTGGCTGCGGAAGAGGCAGATGCCAATGACCGCGCTATTGAGTTTTACAACCTATTAAGCTCGTTCGATTACATGAGTTCTACACCGACACTGTTTAATGCGGGCACTTTGCGCCCACAGTTGTCTTCCTGTTTCTTGACCACTGTGCCAGACGACCTACACGGCATTTACGGCGCCATTCAAGACAACGCCATGTTGTCTAAGTGGGCGGGCGGCCTAGGTAACGACTGGACCTCAGTACGTGCACTGGGTTCTTATATTAAAGGCACCAACGGTAAGTCTCAGGGCGTTGTACCGTTCCTTAAAGTAGTCAACGACACAGCCGTAGCCGTTAACCAAGGCGGCAAGCGTAAGGGTGCTGTGTGTGCCTACCTAGAAAGCTGGCACCTAGACATAGAAGAATTTCTAGAACTACGTAAGAACACAGGTGATGATCGCCGTCGTACCCACGACATGAATACTGCTAACTGGATCCCTGATCTGTTTATGAAGCGCGTAGCAGAAGACGGCGACTGGACCTTGTTCTCACCCGCAGACGCCGAAGATCTACACGACTTATATGGCCGAGCCTTTGAAGCGCGCTACTGCGCCTACGAAGAACAGACACGTAACGGCGAACTGAAACTGTTCAAGCGCATTAAAGCAGCCGACCTATGGCGCAAGATGCTCTCCATGTTGTTCGAAACAGGTCACCCTTGGATAACCTTCAAAGACACCTGCAACGTTCGCTCGCCACAACAACACGTAGGCGTAGTGCACTCTTCTAACCTGTGCACAGAGATCACTCTGAACACCTCAGCAGAAGAAATTGCAGTCTGTAACCTAGGCTCCATCAACCTGCCACAACACGTAGAAAACGGCGTGTTGGACATGCAGAAGCTAGAGCAGACCATCCGCACCGCAGTACGCATGCTGGATAACGTCATCGACATTAACTACTACTCTGTAGAACAAGCGCGCACCTCAAACATGCGTCACCGCCCAGTCGGTTTGGGCATCATGGGTTTCCAAGATGCACTGTATAAACTGGGCATCGCTTATAGCTCACAAGAAGCGGTAGATTTTGCCGACAACTCAATGGAAGCCATCAGCTACTATGCCATTGACGCGTCAAGCAACTTGGCCGAAGAGCGCGGCGCATACGCCAGCTTTTCCGGTTCTCTATGGAGCCGTGGCATTCTGCCTATCGACTCGTTAAAGCTGCTCCAGCAAGAGCGTGGCGAGCAATACCTGGAAGTAGATATGTCTGCCAAGCTGGACTGGAGCGCCCTACGCGCCAAGGTACAAATTAAAGGCATGCGCAACTCTAACGTAATGGCCATTGCGCCAACGGCGACCATTGCCAACATTACTGGGGTTTCACAGTCTATTGAGCCGACTTATCAAAACCTTTATGTGAAATCTAATTTGTCTGGTGAGTTCACAGTTGTTAACCCTTTCATGGTCAGGGATTTAAAAGCCCTAGGCTTATGGGATAAGGTGATGGTCAATGACATTAAGTACTACGATGGTAGCTTGCAGTCTATTGAGCGCATTCCCGCAGACTTGAAGCAGAAATATGCCACAGCGTTTGAAATTGAACCACGTTGGTTAGTAGACGCAGCCAGCCGCAGACAGAAGTGGATTGACCAAGCCCAGTCGCTGAACCTATACATAGGTAATGCATCAGGTAAGAAACTGGACATCACTTATAGAATGGCGTGGATCAGAGGTCTTAAGACCACTTATTACTTACGTGCGTTAAGCGCCACCAGTGCGGAGAAATCCACACTAGATCGCGGCACGCTAAACGCTGTTTCATCAGCGGCAGCAATGCCGGCTGAGCCAGCGGCAGCAGCACCGGCATCTGTAGTGCCAGAAGTACAAGCGGCAGCGCCAGTGGCACCTGCAGCATTAGACATAGATTTGGACTTGAGCAACGCAGCGCCTGTCCCATTAGCTTGCTCTCTGGACGATCCAGATTGCGAAGCTTGCCAATAATTAGCTAATAAAAAGAACGTTGAAAGGAGTATCGCAATGTTAAGTTGGGACGATTACGAAGAAGCACCAAGCAATGACCAAGCAGTGATTGCCCAGGCAGCAACAGAAAAAGTAGCAGCAGAAGAATCTGCGGCTGTACAGAGTTCAGTACAGAGCGCAGTAGAAATTGCCGCACCCCAGTACACTGCGCCGCCAGTCGTACAACCTGTAGTACAACCTGTAGTACAAGAAGCTGCACCCGCACCAGTAGTAGAACCTACACCCGCACCTGTTGCAGCGGAGCCAGTAGCCGAAGCACCAGTTACCGCAGTAGCGGCAGAAAGTTCAGAACGCGTTACCGTTGACCAAAAAGCAATGATCAACTGCCGCGCAGACCTGAACCAACTGGTGCCATTCAAATATGAATGGGCATGGCAGAAATACTTAGACGGCTGCGCCAACCACTGGATGCCCCAAGAAGTAAACATGACTGCAGACATCGCACTGTGGAAGTCTGACGAAGGCCTAAGCGACGATGAGCGCACAATCATCAAGCGCAGCCTAGGGTTCTTCTCAACAGCAGATTCATTGGTAGCCAACAACTTGGTATTGGCCATTTATCGCCTAATCACCAATCCAGAATGCCGCCAGTACCTACTGCGCCAAGCATTTGAAGAAGCCATTCATACACACGCATATCAGTACTGCATTGAATCGTTGGGCATGGACGAAGGCGAAATCTTCAACATGTATCACGAAGTACCGTCGGTAGCCACCAAGGCGTCTTGGGCAATCAAGTACACCAAGGAAATTAATGAGCCAGGCTTTACAACCGGCACATTAGAAACCGACAAAGCACTGCTGAAAAACCTGATCGCTTACTACTGTGTATTAGAAGGCATCTTCTTCTACTGTGGTTTCACCCAGATACTTTCTATGGGTCGCCGCAACAAGATGACAGGCACCTCAGAGCAGTTTCAATACATCTTGCGCGACGAGTCAATGCACGTGAACTTCGGCATCGACGTGATCAATCAGATTAAGCTAGAAAACCCAGAATTGTGGGATCAAGAAATGCAGGAATCTGCACGCAACATGATCTTGGAAGGTACAACACACGAAGTAGCCTACGCGCGGGACACAATGCCACGCGGTGTATTGGGTATGAACGCCAACATGATGGAAGAGTACTTACAGTTCATTGCTAATCGACGATTGGCACAAATTGGACTAGCGGAGCAATTCCCAGGCGTGAAGAACCCATTCCCATGGATGTCTGAAATTATGGATTTAAAGAAAGAGAAGAACTTCTTTGAAACCAGAGTAACGGACTACCAAACAGGTGGCGCACTGACTTGGGACTAGTCCTCAGTCAAAAGCGTTAGAT
>QXZU01000204.1 GCA_009886205.1 K189A clade bacterium
GCATGGTTGCGTAGGCATAGCTTTTTGACGGATAAAAAAAGACTGGCGGTGAATGGGCAGTTGCTGGTTGAAGGCGCGCCACTAGGCATAGCAGCGGTGACTTTTACGCCCAAAAGCGAAAATTACCCTCATGCCCATACTCGGCTCAACAATGTAGGGGGAGGTACTTTTGTAATACCTGAAAGCCATGGCCCCGTTGCCGGGCAGTATGTGGTTAAAGTGCATCTGCTGTCTAACCAATATCCTCCAGCGACTACGGGCCAATACACCTTGGCTCAACCTCAGGTTTATCAGGGTACTGTTGACCTGGAGGGTGGCGCGGAGAAGAAAATGATTTTGAGCATCGAGTCTAATCAGTTGTCAGTAAGGTGGGAGAGCGCAGCGGGGGACATTCCGCATCAAAGCTAAACCCTAACCTAGGTGCGTGGCGCTGCTTTACAATACAGACCCTGCATTATACGGGTCTGTTCTTGCAAGTAGCCACGTTGGTCAGAGTAGGCCATTAGCTTAAATTCACAGCTACTCTGAGTTGTTGGTTTTAGCTCAGTTCTAACCCCTGCATATCGCCTTGCGCTCGCCATGCTTCAAGAATTTTGAAAAACTTCACTGGCCCTGCGCCGTGCATGTTCGAGAAAAAGCCAGCGGTATTGCCTCGCTGGCCTTCGCTGTTGTAATAGCCGGGCGTGCATTCAGCATAGAATCGAGACCCAGTGCTGGCGGTTTTGCGGATCTCCGCAACGTATTCATCTTCCGCTATGGCTGAGGCCTCAATCGTTCTCGTGCCTTGTTTTTGCGCCTTACCTATTATGTGTGCCAGGTGCTTTGCTTGTTCATTCAATGCATGGGGTACATTCACTGTGATGGCTGTTTGGGTAAATCCCAAAAAGAAGCAATTTGGAAAGCCGTGGCTAGTTAAGCCTTGGAAGGTGCGTAGCCCCTCTGACCAATGTTCGCTTAAACTTTGCCCGCCGCGACCCACAATGTCATAACCCGCTCTGCGGGTATAAGAGGTGCCCACCTCAAAACCGGTGGCGAAAATTAGGCAATCAAGCTCAAATTCTTCGCCATTGGCTATGACACCTTTGCTGGTGATTTCGTCTACACCTTTGCCTTGAGTGTCTACTAATGTGACATTGTCACGGTTATAGGTGTCCAAATACTCGTCATGAAAACATGGACGTTTGCAGAACTGTCGGTACCAAGGTTTGAGTTTTTCAGCGATACTGGAATCATCGACAATTTCTTCTGCACGCTGGCGAATGAAGTTCATCTTTTTGTAGTCAGACAATTCCATTAATTCTGCGCGTTCGCCTTTGGTCAACTTGCGCCCCAGTTTGCGACTGGCGATTTTCGCAGCGATGCCGGTAAGGTTGCGCATGATGTCGGTCCAACCGTCTGCAACCAAATCTACGTCCTGGTCACCACCGCTGACTAACGTATTAAAGTTATCCATGCGTTCTTTTTGCCAGCCCGCTTGTAGCGTGGCGGCCCAATTGGGGTCTGTTTCGCCATTGTTGCGTACATCAATAGAAGAGGGTGTGCGCTGGAAAACATAAAGCTCTTTAGCCCACTCGCCCAGGTGGGGTATGCACTGCACGCCGGTGGCGCCGGTGCCAATAATGCCCACCCGCTTATCTTTCAGGTTAGTTAAGTTGCCGTAAGAGTCGCCGCCAGTGTAGTTGTAGTCCCAGCGGCTAGTATGAAACGTGTGGCCCTTGTAGTCGTTTATGCCCTTTATACCCGGAAGTTTAGGTCGGCTCAGCGGACCGTTGGCCATAGCCACATAGCGTGCGCGCATTTTGTCGCCACGGTCAGTTTCAATAATCCACTTTTGGCTGGACTGCTCCCAGGTCATGTTCGTGATGCTGGTTTGTAGGCAGGCATTTTCGTAAAGGCCATAATGCCGGGCAATGTTTTTGCTGTGCTCTAGAATTTCTGGCGCAAAGGAATATTTGTTCTTTGGCATATAGTTAAGTTCCTCTAACAGAGGAAGGTAGCAGTAGGATTCAACGTCGCACATTGCGCCGGGATATCTGTTCCAATACCAAGTGCCGCCGAAGTCGCCTGCTTTTTCAATCATGCGCACATCATCAAAACCGGCTTCTTTCATTCTCGCCGCCATCAGCAAACCGCCGAAACCTCCGCCGATAATAGCCACTTCCACTTCATCAAATAGTGGGTCGCGAGTAAAGCCAGGATCAACATAGGGATCATCAACATAACGAGAAAATTCAGCGGTGACCTCAACGTATTGTTGATTGCCGTCATCGCGAACGCGTTTGTCTCGCTCGCTCAGGTATTTTTCTTTCAGTGCTGCTGGATCGAAATCTAAGTCGCCGAGCAATTCGGCCATATTTGCTGCTTGCATATTGGAACCCTCTAATTTTCCCCATTCCGTGTACTTGTTATACAAAGGTTTGATAAGAATTAAAAGCGAGCACTTTGTGCATTTTTAGCTGAAGTTTTCATATGGCTGGTTTTGCCGAGTACTTTTGCATAGGCTAAATCTGCGCGCTTGAGTTTCGCAGGGAATAAACGGCGCGGATAAATCTAAGGAATTAAAATGACAAATGAACTTAATGCCCAGTGGCGTTTAGCGGCTACGCCTAAGGGCGGTTTGCCAGTAGCAGAAGACTTTTTATGGGTAACGGAAGATCTTCCCGAGCCTGCGCAAAACCAAATGCTCACTCAGACCGTTTATTTGTCATTGGATCCGTATCAATGGGGTCGTAGACGTTCAGGGGTGGAGTTGCCGGGGGAGGTTTGTCATGGCAGAACGGTGTCTCGAGTGGTGAGCAGTCGTATTGCCGGATTTGCAGAGGGCGACTATGTATTTAACACCAATGGCTGGCAGCAATATGGTCTGAGTGGCGAGGGCGTTGGTATTTTTGGCTATATGCACCCACGCAAGCTCGACCCTACAGCTGCGCCTATATCCACCGCGATCGGTGTGTTGGGCATGCTGGGCCTTACTGCCTATTCCGGTCTAATGGTGCAATGTCAGCCTCAGGCTGGCGAGACTGTAGTGGTCTCCGCAGCCTCGGGCGGCGTGGGCCAAGTGGCTGTGCAATTGGCACGCTTGGCCGGTTGTCGCGTGGTCGGCATTGCCGGTGCCCAGCATAAGGTAGCGTATTTAGAAGCCTTGGGCGTTGACAGCGTGGTATCTCACTTGGATCCCCAGTTCCCCGCAAAGCTGAAAGCAGCGTGTCCCGATGGCTGTGATGTGTACTTTGAGAACGTTGGCGGTAAGGTCTTTGAGGCGGTGTTGCCGCTATTGAACAAAAAAGCCCGAATTACGCTCTGTGGCGTGGTATCGCAATACGGTAATACAGATGGTCAAGACCCTCGTACGGTCTGGCAGGCAATAGGCCAGCCTTTTTTTGAGCGCCAGCAAGTCACAGTTCATGACTTGTTTGTTGGTAATTTTGTTGATCAATACCAAGAGGTGTTTTTGCAGGAAATGGCCGGCTATGTGCGCAGCGGCGAGGTTCAATATAAAGAGGATCTGCGCCAAGGACTGAAAAGCGCGCCGCAAGCTTTTTATGACATGTTAACGGGCGATAATTTCGGTAAAACCCTGCTTGCGGTGGGTGACGACCCAACCCGGTAAACAATGCGTTTTTTAATACGATGGGGTAACTTAGTGATAATTAGGCGGCGAAGTAGCAGTTAGAAGTAGCAGTTAGAAGGTGCTGTTAGAAGGCGCCGTTTGAAGGCGCTGGTATAAGGTGCAGTTAAACATCGTTAAGCGGTGTCCTAATTGATGCGGTGAGAGAGAGGAAGAGTAACTACATAAACTAATCTGAAATGGATTAGAGCAGAGCGCGCACTTAGGCTGCTTTGCTGGTCGGTTTGTACCCTGGGGAGGGATCTGTGTCAGAAGTTGCGCCGAATAAAGAAGGCTTTTGGAAAATCCGCTATGCCGTTATCACCCTGTGTTTTTTCGCGACCTTTGTTTGTTACATAGATCGCGTCAATATCTCCTCATCAATTATCCCTATGGCGGAAGAGCTCGGACGGGATTTGCAAACCCAAGGTTACGTACTGTCCTCTTTCTATATTGGCGACCCATTTATGCAAATCGGTGGTGGCCACAGCGTGAATCATAGGGACATTGGTCTGCGGCATGCGGGTACGCTCATGGGTATAACTAATACCGCTGGTACCATTCTAGGCATTCCAGGCATTCTAGGCATTGTCGGTGTATCGGTTACGGGTTTAATTTTGCAGTATATC
>QXZU01000205.1 GCA_009886205.1 K189A clade bacterium
AGTGGTCTCTTGCAATAAAAAAGTGACGAAAGGTAATAAAAAAACAGTGTGAAAACCAAAATCACAAAAGCCGCCGCACTTTTTTGGTGCGCGTGAACGTGAATATTTTGAAAATTTATGAGTCTTACGTTTATTGGCTTGTACGCAGCTTTTGATAGTCCTGCCAGTAGTTCGGGTAGGTTTTATTGACGACCAATTTGTCGTCAATTTGGAGTGTTTCGCACCGGCTTCCAAGCAGCGAAAACGCCATAGCCATTCTGTGGTCGTGGTAGGTGGTTAGGGTATGAGGTTTGAGGACGGTGGGGTCTTTTGCTTCAATAGTGATCGTGTCCACAGTGGTGCTCACCGCAACTCCCATCGCTCGCAATTCTTTAGCTGGGCATTCGAGGCGGTCGCATTCTTTATGGTGGAGCGACTGCAACCCTGTAATGGTGTTAGTCCCGGGCAGAAGCGGCGACATGGCAATCAGGGTAAGGGCTGCGTCCGGCATTGTTTGCATATCCACCTGAGCTAGAGGTGTGAGCTGCGATGGACCGACAATGCGCGTGTGTCCTTGGCGCTCAACTTTGGCCCCCAGGGCTTCCATGACCGTACAGAATTCGTAATCGCCTTGATGAGTCGTTTGATCAATATTCGTTAACGTCACACTGCCACCGTGCAGTATAGCTAGGGCGCTAAAATAGGTCGCCGCCGTGGCGTCGCCTTCAACCGTGCGCTGCCCGCTTTGATAATGGCTTTGTTCCACAAAGATTGTTTTCTCGTCATGCCAGTGTGCCTTGACCCCGCATTTGCTCATCTCGTTTAACGTAATATCAAGGTAGGGCTTGGAGACCAGATCCCCAGAAATCTGAATCATTTGACCCGATTCTGGGCATGTCATCGGCGCGATGAGTAATAGGGCCGTAATATATTGGCTAGACAGTGATCCATCAATTATAAGACTGGGGCTGGCTTCTATAGGGCCAGTGATTGTTGCGGGTAGTCCGCCGCTTGAGGATTTTACGGTGCAGCCATGTTTTTGGATTACGTCAAATAAGGGCTGGTTGGATCTAGCGCGTAAGGACGAGTGGCCGTCGATATGGGTGGTGCCCTTACGCAGAGCGGCCATACCAATAAGTAGCCGTGTGGAAGCACCGCTCATTCTTGCATTTAGGTTAAGTGTTGAGTGCCCGAAATCCATTGGGCCTTTGACGACAGTCGTTTCGCCGTCGGCTTCTACGCTGACACCTAACTCGATCAAGCAATCAATCATGGCCTGGGTGTCATCACATTCGGGAATGCCAGTGAGGTGTGTCGTACCCTGAGCTAAGGCGGCCATTGCCAGTTGTCTTAGAGCAATAGACTTACTGCCGGGCAGGGTGATTTCGACGTCGAATGATCTGTTGATGGCAGGGATCAAAAACGGGGTTAGAGGGGACAAGCTGCACCTTTAGGCTAAAACTGGGAGTTTAGTAGTTATATGGAGGTAGGAACAGCTTTTGCGCTTGGGCGCGCAATATACGCAAAAAGGCTGGTTGAGCAGATCAGCTAAATTATCAGACAGGCAAAGAAAAGCCGCCCCGAAGGACGGCTGAGTATTCCCGCTTTTATTGCTTTTTTGGGAATTCAAACACCACTCTCATAGCGTCTGATAAAAAAGCGATGCGACCAGTAAATCGCACGCTAACGTGGGTCATTGCCTTATATCAGCAAGCCTTATATCAGCAAGCTGGATGCCGGCTAAATGAGCCACTCTCTCCCCTACTAATTCACAAGCTTCAAACCTGGCAGGGCTTCCTTTCGGAATGCATGCACCAAAAGCTAACAGAGGCAGGTGGATCATGCAACATTTTGAAACATATAGTTTGTTTTAGTTCGCTTGCATGATGCTGCATAACTTAGGTGCGGCATGGATAGGAGCCCCAACTATTCATAGCTATGAATAGTTATGAATAACCGCTAATACCCGTTAATAACCACTAAAGGCCGCAGAATTTTGGTTAGTATTAGGGCCTTCACTGGAGGACTCATGATGTCGAATTTTTACCAAACACTTGAAAATAGTTTTGTTACCAATTTGTCTGGCGATGCATTGCGCTTGGCTGACGGTACTGTTTGGCGTTATCAGCGTCTGCACGAGCGTGTGGCCGAAATAGCCGGTGCGCTAGTAGCTGAAGGGCTGCAGCCATCTGACCGGTTGGTCGTACAGGTAGAAAAGTCTGCCGAGAACCTGGCGCTGTATTTGGCTTGCCTGAAGGTGGGTGGCGTTTACGTACCCTTAAACACTGCCTACACCGACGCCGAGGTTGACTATTTTGTTCAGGACGCGAAGCCGACATTGTTTGTTGGCCAGAGTCAGCGCTCAGATGTGAAGACCTTTACCATGGATGAAAATGGCCAAGGCACTTTGCTAGAGTGCGTTGCTGCTCACTCCGACCTTCCGGTATCCAGCGCTGTGACACGACAGCCTGACGATTTGGCGGCCATTCTTTATACCTCAGGCACTACGGGGCGGTCCAAGGGCGCTATGTTGAGTCACGCTAACCTAGCCTCAAATGCGCTCAGTCTAAGTACCTGCTGGGGCTGGCAGAAAGAGGACGTTTTGCTGCACGCTCTGCCAATATTTCATGTCCACGGTTTATTCATTGCCAGTCACTGCGCGCTTTTGAATGCCGCGCCGATGATTTTTTTACCTAAGTTTGATGCAGCCCAAGTACTTGAACTGCTACCACAGGCAACGGTGCTCATGGGCGTGCCAACTTTTTATACTCGCCTACTGCAGCAGGCTGGTCTAAATCACGCGAGTGTTGCGAGCATTCGAGTATTTATTTGTGGCTCAGCGCCGCTCACTGAACAAACGTTCAACGCTTGGGAAGCTGCAACGGGCCAGCGCATTCTGGAACGGTACGGTATGAGTGAAACGATTATTAATACCAGTAATCCGTTGGCGGGCGAACGGGTGGCTGGCACTGTGGGGTTTGCGCTACCAGCCCAAGAGTTCCGCATTGCCGATGCGGATGGCAAGCCGGTGCAAACGGGTGAGATTGGCACTATTGAAGTTAGGGGGCCCAACGTGTTCCGGGGTTATTGGCAAATGCCGGAAAAGACAGCGGAAGAAATTCGCGATGACGGTTTTTTTATCACCGGTGATCTGGGTACAACGGATGAGGATGGCCGGTTGTCTATTGTTGGTCGCGCCAAAGATTTGGTGATTTCCGGCGGCTATAATGTTTATCCGAAAGAGGTAGAGGGCATTATCGACAAAATTCCGGGTGTCAGTGAGTCTGCGGTTATTGGTGTACCCCACGCAGATTTTGGCGAAGCTGTTGTTGTTGTAATAGTGCCTAGCGCTGAGCCGGTTGATATAGAAACCATTCACGCCTATTTGGCCGAGCGCTTAGCTCGATTTAAGCAGCCAAAAATGGCGGTAAATGTTGAGGCGTTGCCGAGGAATACTATGGGTAAGGTACAGAAGAATATTTTGCGCGAGCAGTACGCTGGATTGTTATCACAAGACTAGTGTTGCCTAGAAGTGGTCAAATGCAAACTGGGCTTTCAGAGATTTTGTGGGTAAGCGCTGCTGCCGCGGCCTTATCTGGACAGACGCCATAGCCGTGGCTTTTTACGACAAACAGCGCAGCCGTGTTTTAGAAGGACGGCGCAGCTGTGCCTTTTTTTGGACAGACGGCACAGCCGTGCCTATGAAAAAATGTGCTTAGCCATGCACCTAGGCTAGTATGCGTAGCGCGAAGAGGGGAGTACCACATGTCTTTGAGTCTTTTAAAATTTTCAGCCTTGCTTGTGCTGGGACTGTTTTGGGCCGGGTTGCTACATGCAGAACCCGTGCTTGTCTTAGGTAGTTTTGCTGAAAAAAATAATGCCGCTAACTATTTGTCGCGGGTTGCAGCAAGGTTAGGCGCGGACGCTTACTTGGCAGAGACTCGCGTAAATGGCGTTCCTTATTTTCGTGTGGTCGTACCCACCACCGGCTTATCTGTTGATGGTCTCAAAGCGCAAGCGGAGGAGGCTGGTTTTACTCGCCCTTGGTCTTGGGATGCGCCGTTAGACCAATCCGCCTTATCAGCGCCAGCTAAACCTGCGGCCGCTAAAGCCGTTGCGCAAAGTGTCACCCGTGATCCTGTTCGGCAAGGCCAGCAGCAAACTAAAGGTCTGGTGGGCTCGGTCGTTCGCCAATCTACTGAAGTCACCTCACAAGTGATTGCCTTGGATTCCAGCGGCGAAAACGTCAACATTCTCATTCCGCAAATTGACAACTTACCTGAGCCAATGGTTATGGACGGGCGGCTTGATGAATCAATTTGGTCTGAAGTGCCGGGCTACGACAATATGTTAGTCATCGACCCAGACACCCTTGCAGATACGCGCTACAAAACTGATGTGCGTATGTTTTATACCGACAAGGGGCTGCATATTGCAGCGTTTATGGAGCAACCTCCTGAAACCCTCGTTGCGCGTTTATCTAGTCGCGATCTGTTTATTAATCGTGACGCTATTGGCATAACGCTGGACACATCCGGCGAAGGCCTTTATGGCTACTGGTTTTCGGTCAATCTTGGCGGCTCTGTTTTAGATGGCAAAGTGGCCCCTGAACGTCAGTTTTCGCGAGAATGGGACGGTCCTTGGACCAGTGCCACCGCGGTATTAGACAATGGTTGGAGCGCCGAGATGTTTTTGCCTTGGTCCATGATGACCATTGCAGACACACAATCTGGTGATCGCAAATTGGGCTTCTGGATTAACCGCAAAGTGGCCTACATTGATGAGCGCTGGAGTTGGCCTGCGCTACCGTTTGCGTCAAAACGCTTTATGTCGGCGCTGGCAACAATGCGCACGCCCAATGTAGAGCCTAAGCAACAGATAGCCGCATTCCCCTTTGTTTCACATACCGTTGACGATGCGTCCGGTGAAGATGAAAGTCGTGTTGGTGTGGATTTGTCATGGCGTCCGTCGTCGGATTTACAGGTTACCGCTGCAATAAACCCAGATTTTGGCGCAGTGGAGTCAGATGATGTGGTTGTGAACCTCACAGCGTTTGAAACTTTCTTTCCAGAAAACCGATTGTTTTTTTTAGAAGGGCAGGAAGTCTTTACAACAACGCCGCGTAGCTTGGTCAGGACCTCTAGCCCCAGCGGAGCAGGGTCAAGAGGCACTGCATCAACCTTCAATAGCGAACCAACAACATTACTTAATACCCGTCGCATTGGTGGCGCTGCACGTATAGACGTGCCAGATAATATAGAGGTTGCTGGCGTTGAGTTGGGTAGCCCAACAAATTTATTGGGCGCAGTGAAAGTCACGGGCCAAGCTGGAGGTTTTCGCTATGGGGGGCTTGCTGCGGTTGAGGACGAGGTTTCTTTGCGCGGTACAGTTAGCTCCGGAATCAACCAAGGCGAAGAAATTAACGTAACCTCCGATGGCCGAGATTTCGGCGTGGTGCGTCTGTTATACGAGGATGTTGGAGAAGGGCGCCGCTCCATTGGCTATCTGGGAACAGTGGTAAGTTATCCCGACGATGAAGCTGTGGTGCATGGGATTGATTCGCATTGGTTGTCTAAAAATGGCGCATGGCAAATTGATGGCCAGTTGATTAACAGCGAAGTCGCCAGCGAAACGGGCTATGGTGGCTTGCTTGATGTTTCGTATAAACCCAAGCAAGGCGTGCAGCATGGGTTGTCCATAGATTATCTTGATGACAATCTTGATGTCAGTGATTTGGGTTTTATTCGACGCAATGATGTGACCTCTGTTGTTTATTCCTACTCTTGGTCTACAGGCCGTGATCTAAAATTTCTGCGGAATAAGCGCCGCTCGGTGTTGATCAGCAACTCTTGGAACACCGACGGCCTACTAGTGCGTTCAGGTGTGTTCTTTCGCAATGCGTGGACATTTAAAAACCTCAGTGAAATTCGTACTGAATTTAACTATTTTCCCGCCCGCTGGGACGACCGCAATAGTTTTGATAATGGCCGCTATAAGGTTGAAGATAGGTTCGTTGGTGAAGTGGGCTTTGGTACTAATACTTCGAAAAAACTGTCATTTAGCGCTTTGTTTGGGGTGCGCCAAGAGGAACTGAGCAGTTGGACGAGGCGGTCTTCTATTGGTTTAACTTACCAGCCGTCAGACCGTTTCTCATTCGACCTAGATCTAAACTATTTGCAGCGTAAAGACTGGCTTTTGCATGACCGCGACCGTTTGTTTGCCACTTACAATGCCGACGATTTTCAACCACGCATTGGTATGGATGTGTTCTTATCCGCTAAACAGCAGATTCGTTTTACCTTGCAGTGGGCGGGTATTACCGCACAGGAACGGGATTTTTATGAGATTCCCCTTAGTGAGGATGACCTTATTGCGGTCAGTGACCCAATTCGCAGTGGGTTAGTGACGGCGACTAATGGCGACTTCGCCATATCTCGCTTGACGGCTCAATTGCGCTATCGCTGGGAGATTGGCCCGCTCTCGGATTTGTTTGTGGTGTATACCCGCGGCAGCAATTTACCCGACCGGGTGGATGATGGGTTCTCAGATCTGTTTGATGATGCGCTGAATACGCCAATAGTAGATGTCTATATCGTGAAGTTGCGTTACCGGTTTGGTAACTAACAACGAGAATGCTAGGCTAAAAAGAAGGTGCGCATGGCCCTTGATAGGATCATAGTTGGACGCCATGCGCTGATTCAAGCGTTGAACCTACTTAACGTTTAAAAACTGTCCGCCACATCTAACGAATCGCGTAATTCCCTTTTGAGGAATTTGCCGGAAGCGTTGCGTGGTAGTGCTTCATTCATAAACCAGAAGTAGCGAGGAATCTTGAACTTGGCCAACTTGCCTGCGCAGTGGCCGCGTAACTCATCCGCAGTAGTTGTGGCGCCAGGCTTAAGCAGCAGGGCTACCCCGACCTCTTCACCTAAACGGTCATCCGCCACACCGAATACGGTGCATTCTGCGACATCTTCATGATCAAATATTGCGCTCTCAACTTCCGCGCAATAAATGTTTTCGCCGCCGCGCAGAACCATGTCTTTAATACGGTCGACAATGAAGATGAAGTCGTCTTCATCTTTTTTCGCCATATCACCGGTGCGTAACCAGCCGTCGACAATTGTCTCAGCGGTGGCGTCTTCGCGGTTCAGGTAGCCACGAATTACATGTCCGCCTCGCACCCAAAGTTCGCCTGCTTCGCCCAACGGCACTTCTACGCCGTTGTCGGGGTTGACTACCTTGCTTTCAAAAGCGGGCATTGCAGGGCCACAGCTCGCCGGCTTATCAACAAAATGATCTGCGCTAATAGAGGTAATAATGCCGCAGGTTTCTGTCATACCGTAACCGGTATTGGGTCTTGCAGTTGCAACCTCGTCTTCAATTTTACCAACCAAATCTGGTTGTAGCTGAGCGCCGCCGCCGCCGAGGGTGAGCAGGGTTGAAGTATCGGTCGTGGCAAAGTTCGGATGCGAAATGATCTCGCGAGCCATAACGGGTACGCCGCTCACCGCGGTGATCTTTTCTTTCTCGATTAGTTCTAGCGCAACGCCGGCATCCCACTTGTACATGTGGGTCAACTTACCGCCAGCCAGAGTGGTGCCGTGGGCAACACAGTTATTTGCTGTGACATGGAACAGTGGGGTAGTGACCAGTGATGAAGGTACAACAGGTTCTGCATCCGCTTCCATTAAGCCCTTTTTAACCGCTAGGGTGCGCTGCAGCGCGCCAGCGAACATCATGCTCCATACATTGCTCACGCAACCTCTATGGGTCAGCTGAGCGCCCTTCGGCTTGCCTGTGGTACCGGAGGTGTAGAAGATGCACGCGTCATCATCTGTATCAATGGCGATGTCTGGGAGTGGTGCTGGGTTGGCAATAGCGTCTGCCCAAGGCGTGACGCCGGCTTCCTCATGTGGGAAGCGTACGCCCAGTAACTTAAGCGAGCTCACCTCTTTGCGTAGCTCGCCAAGTTGGCTCAGACGCTCGGGGTCCACAATCATGACTTTAGGCGTTGAATCTTCCAGTGCGTAGAGCATTTCGCTGCCCACCCACCAGGCATTCATACCGACTACTGCTGCGCCCACTGAAAGTGTTGCCCAATAGCAGAGCATCCACTCTGGATAGTTGCGCATGGCAATAGCAACGCGATCGCCAGGCTGAACACCTTGCGCGATGAGCCAATGAGCCAGTGAACCCACTTTTTCATGAGCTTGGGCATAGGTGATGCGCTCGTCTTCGTAGACCAGGTAATCACGATCTGCAAAGGCTTGTGTGGACAGCCATAGGTCGCGCAGGTTTTGCGCCGCATTGGCATAAGTTCTAATGGGTACGCCGCGCACTTCTTGCACAGCAATTTCGAAATCTGCACCCGGTGCGATAAGCTCTGCCCAGGTATCCTTATACTCTTGATACATCATTTTCTCCCTTCAAAAGTGCAAAGAACTGTACAGGTAAAAGTAGGCTTTGCGAAGGTGCTGTGTGTGCAAAACGTGTGCAAAACGTGAAAGTTTGACGTTTCAATGCGCTGGCTGGCGAGTAGACTTAACCTATTTATTCGGCCAGTTGGGTTAATTTTGAGAGTCGCTTGAGGGTCACTTGAGGGTCACTTGAGGGTCATTAGATGACGTGTTTGTTGCGCTTCTGTTTGAGTCAATGCACCAAAGGTGGATTCAATCTGATTGGCCAGAGGCCACATACTAGAGACCGTCTGCGGTCTTGGAGTTATGCTATCGATAGCACTGTTGGACGACAATATGAATAACACCATGGCTTTGGTACGCATGAGCGAATGAATTTATCTATTGTCATACCCGTATACGG
>QXZU01000206.1 GCA_009886205.1 K189A clade bacterium
TCTCACGACCACGACCACGACCACGACCACGACCACGACCACGACCATTCCCATACCCACGACCACTGATCTATTCGTAGCCTAGGCTGCCGCCACCAGAACGGCCTCACTCTAATTCCCACATTACGTCGCTCACGCAAAATCAGGGCAAAAAAAAGCCCGCGGTTCTCAAGGAACAGCGGGCTTCATCTCTTACTAGTCGTAAGAATCTCTTACATGTTGTAAGGGCTCTTACGTCTCGTAAGCGGCAACTGCCTACTTATTTACCAACTTATCGTCGATAGCTGTGTAAGGCTGGCCTTCGTACTTACGTACTTCATTACGACCTACTACCATGTGATGCACTTCATCAGGTCCGTCTGCAAGACGCAGAGTACGCTGGCTGGTGTACATACGTGCTAGCGGTGTCCACTGTGATACACCGGTTGCGCCATGAATCTGGATCGCTTGGTCGATGATGGTGCACACTTTTTCAGGCACCATTGCTTTAATGGCGCTGACGTAGTTACGTGCTTCTTTGTTACCCAGGGTATCCATGGCTTTAGCAGCTTGAAGTACCATTAGGCGGCAAGCGTCGATTTCGATGCGTGCACGAGAAACTAGCTCGATGTTCTTACCCAACTGGATAATTGGACGACCAAACGCGTGACGTGTGGTTGAACGACGAATCATCAATTCTAATGCGCGCTCTGCTACACCGATTGAGCGCATGCAGTGGTGAATTCTTCCTGGTCCAAGACGAACCTGAGAGATTTCAAAACCACGACCTTCGCCAAGTAGCATGTTCTCTTTAGGAACACGAACGTTGTCAAAGTGAATGTGCATGTGACCGTGTGGTGCGTCGTCATGACCAAATACTTCCATGCCGTCGAGGATGTTTACACCCTTAGCATCGATAGGTACCAAGATTTGCGACTGCTGCTTGTGAGCAGGTGCATCTGGGCTGGTCTTAACCATGGTGATCATGATCTTGCAGCGTGGGTCGCCAGCGCCAGAAATATAGTACTTCTCGCCGTTGATTACCCATTCGTCACCGTCTAGTACTGCTTGAGTACCAATGTTCTTGGCGTCTGACGAAGGTACGCCAGGCTCGGTCATTGCGAAAGCTGAACGGATTTCGCCATTCAATAAAGGCTTTAACCACTGTTCTTTTTGCTCAGGTGTACCAACGCGTTCTAGTACTTCCATGTTGCCGGTGTCAGGCGCACTACAGTTCAGAGTTTCTGAAGCCAGTGGGCTCTTGCCTAGCTCATTTGCGATAAACGCATAGTCTAGGTTGGAAAGGCCTTCGCCAGTGTCTGCATCAGGTAGGAAAAAGTTCCAGAGGCCAGAATCTTTGGCTTTTTGCTTTACTGTTTCTAGTAGCTCTAGTTGGCCTTCACCGTAACCCCAATGCTCTTTGCGGCCTTCACCTAAACGAAAGTATTCTTCGGTGATTGGATCGACATTCTCTTTGATGTGCTTTTTAACGGCATCCAAGAGTGGTTGAGCTTCTTCCGACATAGTCAGATCAAAAAGATCTGGATTTTCTAAGACAGCTTCTGTCATTTTTATTTCCCCGTGTTTTTCTATATTGCTTGAAAGACTATAACCCAAGAGCTCAATGTATGACATTACAAAGTGCAGCGAGGGCCGTGTGTCCCGGTTTCTTCTAACATTCACAAAATATTCACGCTAAAGGTGAGGTTTGGCTGCCTTCTTTAGAGTGCTACCCATACCTATTTAGCAACGATTTATCACCTAACTACCTTCTAACCAGCACCTAATTCTAGGCTTGGCGCGACGCACTCAACTTGTCGTCATTTTCCGCTGCCGGCTCGCCTTTTAGCCACATTTGTGCGGCATTTTTTTGCTGCAAAAAGTCTTCTACGATCAGGTACAGGCACGGCACCAATAACAGCGTTATAAAGGTTGCGAACAACACACCCCATGCAAGGGAGATCGCCATAGGCAGAAACGGCGCTGTGGCGGGGGTGCTGGTAGACATCAGCGGTATGAGTCCAATGAAGGTAGTCACTGAGGTCAAAATGATCGGGCGAAAGCGGATTGAGGTGGCCTCGAGGATCGCGTCCACCATATGCATGCCCTCACGTCTTTTGCGGTTGGCATAGTCCACCAAAACCAGCGACGCGTTCACCACTACGCCGGACAAGGCGACGATGCCAAGGGCGGAGAAAAACATCAGTTGTTCGTTTAATAAAAAGTGGCCAACAATGGCACCCACCGCGCCAAATGGAATCACACTCATGATCACCAAAGGCTGCAAATAGCTGCGCAGTGGAATGGCTAAAAGGCCATAAATTACGACGAGGGAAAAGAGCGAACCAAGGGCGAGCCCGCCCAGCGCCTCTGCTCTTTCTTCTTGTTCGCCACCCAACTCTACATCAATGTTTGGGTAACGCTTGCGAAACTCTGGCACTAGATCGGTGCGAATCGCCGCGCTGACCTCTTCGGGGGAAACAATGCTTCTGTTCACATCCGCGCTGACCACAACCTGTCGGCGACCGTCTTTGCGGTTGATCTTCGAGTAGCCGCGACTGACTTCAAAACGGGCAACAGAATAGAAGGGCACTTGATTGCCATCTGGGGTGCGGATGTACATGTCTTCCAAATTGCCCAGAGATTTTCGCTCACTTTCTGGAAAGCGCACCATGACACGAATGTCGTCTTGGCCTCGTTGTACGCGCTGAGCCTCTGAACCATAAAACGAACTGCGCACCTGCTGGGCTAAATCGCGCAGGGTTAAGCCAAGGTTGCGCGCTTCTGGTAGCAGCTCTAGCTGTATTTCTTGCTTCCCAGAGCGAAAGGAATCTGCGATGTCAAACACGCCGGTAAAGCGCGACAGCTGTGCTTTCATGTCTTCAGCCGCTCTACGTAACTCGTCTACATCGTCGCCGTTAAGTTGATACTCAACAGGTGCTCCGGCGGAGTAGTTGTCGGCGTCGAAACTGAGCTTCACCACGCCGGGAATACTGCCCGTGTACTCGCGCCAGCGATTAGCGATGGCTTTCGCGCTGATGTTATTGCGCTCTTTGAGTGGGGCCAGGTCGATGACAATCTCCGCAATATTACTGCGCCCTACGCCTTGAGGTTCTCCGGGTCCGTTACGATCAACTTTTTGCCCAACACTGGTGAGCGCGTTTCTGATCAGCGGTGCGCTTAGGCCTAATTCCTCAGTCATTTCCATATTCAGGCGCTGACTTGCCTCTTCTATTCGGCGAGCGGCCTTGAGTGTGGTTTCAGCGGCAATACCTTCGGGCATTTCAAGCCCTGCATAAACCCGGTCACCCTCAATGGCGGGGAAGAAGCCAAACACCGCCCGTCCGCTTGCGATGAGTGCTAAGGCGAGGATGAGAACGCCCAGACAAATTGCAGCAGTGGCATAACGCCAGTTAATTGTCTTGCGCACAAATGGCATGTAATAGTTTTTCGAAAAGCGCTCTAGGCCATCTGCTAAACCGCCTTGGAATTTGTTCCACATAATGGCGGCTTTTAGCTTGGGCTCGGTACGGTCTCGGTTGGCTAAGTGGGAAGGTAGAATCAGTTGGGACTCAATAACACTACAAATCAGCGCAAATATCACCACCCAACCTATAGGTGAGAAGAAATTGGCCATACGGCCTTCAACTAAAATCAGCGGCAAGAAAGCAGCAATGGTGGTCAGTACACCAAAAATCACAGGCACGCTGACTTCCAAGGTGCCGTCAATGGCTGCGTTAATGGGCGACTTGCCCATTTGTTCATGACCATAGACGCGCTCGCCAACAACAATGGCATCGTCGACAACAATACCTAATACCAAAATAAATCCCATAACCGTCATGGTGGAAATAGTGATGTCTGTGAAGGGCAACGCGCCAAGGGTACCTAACAACGCTACCGGAATGCCAATGGCTACCCACATGGCGAGCTTAAATTGTAGGAACAATGCCAGCACAATCAGTACCAACAATAACCCTCCTCCAGCGTTGCGGGCCAATACAGACATGCGCTCGCTGAGTTCTAAGGAAGTGTTGATCCAGATATCAGTTGTCACGCCAGGCGGCAGGCTGCTTTGGAATTTTTCTACCACTTGTTTTGTGTCAGCGGCAATTTTGATTAAATCCTCGTTACCCACTTGAGATACGTTGACCATCACCGCGCGCTGACCATTAAACTCTGCGAGTAAATCGCCTTCTTCAAAGGTGTCACGAATATTGGCGATCTCGTCCAGAGTAACGCGCGTGCCGTCCTTTTGGGTGAGTACCACAACGTCAGCAAACTCATCGCCCCAATAGGCTTGGCCGGTGGTGCGAATTAAAATTTCGCCGCCGCTGGTTTTTAGGGTGCCGCCGGGCATGTCAAGGGAGCTCGTGCGGATGGCATTAGAGACTTGCTCTAAATTTAGCCCAAACGCGCGGAGGTTTTGTTCTGGTACTTCAATAGAAATTTCGTAGGGTCTAATGTATTCAACGCCCACTTGGGAAATGCCAGGTACCTGAGCTATTTTGTCTCTCAGTGTTCGGGCTACCTCTTTCAATTCGCGCTCTTCGGTTTGACCACTTACCGCGATTTGGACTACTTTACGGGTCAACGCGAGTTTCGAGACAATTGGTTTTTCAGTTTCCATAGGGAAACTGTTGATGCTGTCGACCAAACTTTTGATCTCGTTCAAAGCCAAAATTTCGTCGGCGTCTTGAATCAGTTCCGCCATCACAGAGCAGATGCCTTCGGTGGCGGTAACATGAATCTTGTCTATGCCTTCCACACCCTCAATGGCCTCTTCTATGCGGATGCAAACGGCTTTTTCCACTTCCACAGGAGCAGCTCCAAGATAAGGCACGGTGACGCTAACTGCCTTAATATCGAAGTTAGGGAATTCTTCCTGGTTAGTGCTTAGTGCGCCAAAAGCGCCTCCTAACAACAGCAGTACCATCAGTAGGTTGGCGGCAACGGGGTTGTGGGCGAACCACCTTATGGCTGTTTGCATTTAGGAACGGCTCCCGTCCAAGTCGATGCTAATGGGTACTACGCTCATGCCTTCAATGGCCGTTTGCAGAGGAGAGACACAAATGCGCTCTCCTGCTTCTATGCCACCGGCAATCAGAACGTCATCTTGATAAAGGCGTAGCGGCTTGATGGCGCGGAAGCGCAACTTATCGTCTGCGTCTACTATGAGTATTTGATTGTCGTTACGCAGCGCTGAGCGGGGTAGAACAACAACATCCTCTGCCGCCAGCCCGTGAATTTCTGCGTTGAGAAACAAACCCACTGATATTGGATTAAGCGGCTGATCGTTGGTCACGCGCGCTACCAATTGCACCATGCGGCTCGACACATCAATCTCAGCCTCGGTGCGCACAATTCGGCCTTCCCAAGTTAATGCTCGGCCCGCGTACTCGGTGGTTAAAGTTACCCTAGGTTGTAGGTCTGGCTGTAGTGAACCGTTGGGCGATGCGGGTAGGTTTAGGTAGGCTAGCTGGCGGTCTGCAACGGGCAGTCTGATTTCTACTATGTCATTGGCATATAAAGTGCCAATGGGTTGTCCGCGTGAGACAAATTGGCCGATGTCGACACTTTCGGATCTCAC
>QXZU01000207.1 GCA_009886205.1 K189A clade bacterium
AATAGAGCACATTATCTACTTGGACTGCTTGCGCAATTAGTGCTGCATAAGGGCCGCTGCGGAAAGATTTTTTGCTTATTGTCATTTTAGTTCCTGTTCAAATATTTTTATCTTGTTATCTATTTATGGGCTGATTTTGGTTGGCGCGATATGCAAGCCAAACGACAGCCCTTTGTGAGTCAGCGACAAAAGTTTAAAGCGGGTTCTGTTGGATTATCAAACTAATTAGGTTTTGGCTTAAGTTATCCGGGAAGAAGAGCGATTCATGATTGAGCGTGTTTGCGAAAAACTTTCAATCGCTTACGCCCATCATCTAGATTTTCAGAGGTGCGCTGAGTTTGCAGACCTGTTTGCCCAAGACGGCATTCTTGACGTTAATGGCGAGGTTGCTGGGCGAGAGGCTATTGCTAAAGCAATGCACTCGCGTAGCCCAAAGATCCATTCACGTCATGTTTTGACCAATATCCTGATCGATGTAATTGATCACGCCAAAGCTCGCGGTATCTCTTATCTCAGTCTGTACCGGCACATAGGTGAAGAGAGCTTGAATGATAAGGTAATAGCGATGTCTGCTACCTCGGCTGTCGGTCATTACAGTGACGAATTTGTGCCCACGAATGAAGGCTGGCGCTTCGCTAAAAGATCTCTTTCATTGGCCTTTCGTGATCCAACTGCCTTTGAGCGGCCTTCAAGAGGCTGTTGAGCGACTATTGACGGCCATTTCGCTAACAGAGTTTATAGGGGTGTGAGTGGTGTAAAATTAGAGGCCGCGCGTGCCCATAAAAACTTTTATTCTTTTCTTCTCAACCGCCTAAAGTTTGCAAATGGGCTTCCGATTAATAGGATAAGCGGCAAGACATTGCCGGCTTTAGGAGCGATAGCAAGCTAAAGCCAAGCCACTGGTGGTCTTTTGAAATTGTTTGGAGGGGTCCAAAGATTTTTTTGAAAGGCTTACCAGTGGCGCTTGTTCAACGACCTGATATTCACTCAAGTAGTCTGCTTTCAGCCCATCAACGGCTTGTGGTGAGTATGAATTCAGCGACTGGCTTCGCGCCAGACAAGGTGTCTCTTTCCGGCGTCTCCTAAGCAAGTACGTGATAAGCCTACCTCATACGTCTACTTCGTAATGCTCCTGCATATTGCTGGCTCGCTGTTGCCTCATAAAGGTGCCCGGCTTTTTCTATTCCTTTGTTATAGCTTCCCCATAACTCTACGATAACTTTCCTACAACGGAGTTCGTTAGGCGGGCCTTTCACCCTTAACGATGACTCTGTGCATGTGACGCCTATGCCCCTGATAGTCGTTGAGCGCATTGTGGAAAACACAGCGGTTGTCCCACATAGCTAGGGTGCCCTGAGTCCAATGGAATCGGGTTACATACTGTTCTTGAGTGAAATGTTGGGTTAGAAATTTAAAGATCGCCAGGCTCTCTTTTCTAGTCCAGCCCTTGATATTGACCGTATGGGGAATGCTGCAATAAATGCTCTTATTGCCGGTTTCAGCATGGGTGCGGATGAGTGGGTGTTCTACTTCAGATTCCGCAAAATCAGCATCTCCGCCGTACGCTGCGCCCAAGTTCTTCTCCGCTTCAGAGCCCTTATAATCGCCTTTCGCGCCGTGTACGAGCTTGGGCGAGTACACCCCAGTTTGCTGCTCTAGCATTTCGCGAAGTGCTGGGCTGAGTTGCTCGTACGCAGCAGTTGCGTCTGCAAACAAAGTATCGCCGCCAACCTCTGGCACTTCTACTGCATAGAGTAGGGTGGCCTTGGGCGGAATCAGTTGGTAGGAAGTGTCTGTATGCCAGTCTCCGCCGAAGTTCATTTTGGCGTCGGCTTCCTTAATGATGGGAATTACATGTGGGCTTGCATCCACAGCCTGCATAAATGGGTACTTGTCGAGTTCGCCAAAGTTCGCCGCAAAATTTGCTTGGGCTTGGGGTGATAGATCTTGATCGCGAAAGAATAAAATGTGGTGTTCTAGCCAGGCACTGTGGATCTCGCCGACGATCTCCTGATGCAGCGGTTGGGACAAATCCACGCCCGTTACTTCAGCGCCAACCGCGCCTACGCTCGCATCTACTTTTATGTGGGTGAAAGTCATAACAAATCCTCCTCTTCTTTCCTCTTTCCTCTTGCCTCTTATCGCATCGCATGCGCCCTTCAAAAGCCACACCTGTTATAACAGATATGACCATTGCGCCAAACTAAAGATAGGGTTCTATGAAGGTAGGGGCCTATGAAGATAGGGTCCTGAAAGGTGGGTGGGTGTAGGTGCGAAATATTTACGCTAGAGTAAAGTCAGAGGCGTATTCAGGAGGGTTGAGATGACGACAAAACAGGTCACGGTTTTTAATGGGGACGATGCGTCACCGGAAGTAATGGTGCCAGCGGTAGATATTCTAAAATCTATGGATTTAGATATTGAGTTCAGCTACCCAGTGATTGGCGCAGCGGCCAAGGCGGCCAGCGGGGCGCTTTTTCCAAGTGATGCTAAGGCGGCAATTGATCACGCTGATGCGACATTTTTCGGCTCTACCAGCGGTGACAGCACTGCCGCACTGTTTTATCTGCGTTGGGGTAAACAGACCTTTGCCAATGTGCGCCCGTGTAAATGGTTGCCCGGATTCAATTCACCCTTAGCTAATCCTGAGGGTATTGATTTTGCAATCGTTCGAGAGAATCTTGAGGATCTGTATTTGGGCCTTGAAGGCGACATTGAAGATCTGGCCGGGCTGAATTTATTTTCCCCCCATGCGCGAGCAAATATTTCTGATTTGGGCCCAGGCAAGTATGCGTTAAAGGCCATTACTGAGGCCGGATCCGAGCGGGTGATCCGCCATGCTTTTGAGCTTGCGCGCCAGCGCAACGGCAAGCGTAAAGTCACGGTGACGTGTAAATACAATATGCTCAGCGTATCCGACGGTTTGTTTCTCGAGATTGGGCAGAGTATTGCGCAAGAATACCCAGATATTGAGTTTGAGCACTTTATTGTGGACGATTTTTTGTGCCGGATGATCTCCAACCCTCATGCGCTAGATGTGGTGGTGATGCCCAACTTGTACGGCGACATTATGTCAGATGGCGCTGCCGGGCTAATTGGGGGCCTAGGGCTGGCACCGTCTGGCTGCTATGGGGCTGATTACGCTTACTTCGAGTCTGCCCATGGCACTGCGCCAGACATTGCTGGGCAAAATATTATTAATCCAACGGCTACCTTGTTGTCAGCAGTGATGCTTTTACAATATTTGGGGTTTGCCGAGGCTGCTTCTAATCTCGAACGGGCGGTTAAAGAGGTTTATGTGGGCGGGTTGGCGCTAACCAAGGATCAAGGGGGGAACTCCAGTACCTCCGAGTTTTGCGCCGCAGTGGGTGGTCGACTCTTAAGTTAGCAGGTCACGAGTGTGCGAGTGGTAGGCATTGATTTTTACGCGGATCAGAGAGCGGTCTTATTCCAACTCTCTGGGTGCTTCGTCGGCAATACCCACGTGGAGCATGGGCGATGCGTCTATATTTTCTGCGTTCATCATGCCAGCGACTCTCTGCAATGACGCCACAATCATAGACTTTTCCCACTCCTCTAGTTTTTCAAACGCAGTGCTGAAAACATCCTGTAATGGTTTCGGTGCAGTGGCAATTTTAGCCTCGCCTTCTTCGGTCAAGGTTGCGTGCACTACACGCTTATCTGAATGACTTCTGTGTCTTGCTACTAGGCCACGGCTTTCCAGTCGGTCCAGAATGTTAGTCACGGTTGCTTGGCTCAGGCTGACTTTGGTCGACAACTTTGAAATAGCCACCGCGCCAAGCTCTTGGATGGCCTGTAACAGTAATAATTGCGGCGCAGTGAGTCCTGCAGTCTTACTCAGCTGCCTAGAGTATAGGTCGGTAGCGCGAATGATTTGCCTGATCGTGATGAGGACTTCTATTTCTTGGCTCAGAAGAATTGCTCCTAAATATGGCCCAAAATGGGCTAGTGGCTATGCGAAAACTGCCTTCAATGTGAGGAAGCAGAGTGTGCTCCGTACGTGCATAGCGATAACTGCGCGATTAGATCATGGGACGAGGCTTGGGTAAAAGGCTAGTTTTCGATTTGCGACAATTCCTTAGCTTTTTCTTAGAGTAGAGGGTGTTTTGGCCGTTATATCGGCCCGTGAAACGACTGATTCATTTGTACTATAAGTACTTTTTGCCTTTCAAGATTTCGATTTATTCCAGTTAAATGGCAAAAACCTCTGTTTTTACTATATAGTGTTGCGCACGAGTGGGGCGGAACGCTTTATTTCCTTAGCCTACTAAAGATATGCATAGTAAGAATATGCTATCCAAATACTAAGAACTAATACGAAAAATTAATACTAAGAATTTTGATGTTTAAGCAAAGAGGTGAGATTTGAGATTTCAACGTAGCAAGATAAACCAGGCTGTGGTGTCTGCCATAGTATCGATGACAGCGGGTTACGCTGGCGCTGACCAAGGTGTTATAGAAGAAGTGGTGGTGACAGCCACTAAAAGATCAGCAAGCATGCAAGACGTGCCAATTGCTGTGCAGGCGATGACTGAAAATACGCTAGAAGAGCAAAACATCACCAGCTTTGAAGACTATGTGAAGTATCTGCCTAGCGTGAATGCCGGTGGTCGTGGCCCTGGCCAAAACGAAATTTATATCCGTGGCGCTGCGGTTGATGCAATCAACATCTCAGTTGCCGAATCTCAAGGTTCTGCGCCAAACGTAGCACTCTATCTTGATGAGCAGCCTGTAACTGCTGGCGGGCGTAACCTAGACGTCTACATTACAGACATGGAGCGTATCGAAGTACTGCCAGGACCACAGGGTACGCTTTACGGCGCTAGTTCCCAGGCAGGTACAGTTCGCCTGATCACCAACAAGCCTGTTATTGACGAGTTTGGCGCCAGCTTGGCTGCCGGGTTCTCAAGCACCGCGCACGGTGAGCCCAGCGACAAAGTTGAAGCTATGATCAACATTCCTGTCATCGAAGGTAAGCTCGCGGTGCGTGCTGCGGTTTACAGCGACAACAAAGGTGGGTACATCGATAATGTCGAAAGTACCTTCACAGCGAACCCCTCTGTGAATCCAGCTTATCCTGGCCCTACTGTAGATTTTCCTGCAGGCCATGTGTTCGCTAACGGCACCGTAGTGGGTGCGGGTGGCGTAACTATCCCGGTTAATTACACAACAGCTACAAGTGCAGGTTTGGTTGAAGACGATTTCAACGATGCGTCTTATCAGGGTGTGCGTTTAGGCGCAAAGTACTTAATCAACGATGACTGGTCAGCATTGGTTCAGTTTACTCAGCAGTCGCTGAAGACCCAGGGTGTTTTCGATTACGACGAAGCTTTGGGTGACTTGAACGTTGCACGTTTCACTGAAGATTCATTGGAAGACGAGTTCAATCAGTATGCTTGGACTTTGGAAGGCCGTGTTGGCGCTCTTGATTTAGTCTACACCGGTGCTTTCCTTGACCGCGAAGTGTCTCAGCGCTTGGACTACACCGGTTACTCCAATATTGGTCGTTTTGTTCCTGGATATCAGTGTGAATATCTTGTTGGCTCCTTCTACACCGGCACTCTTCCCGGTGGTACAGCTTATTCGTACGACCCAACTCTCAGCGGCAACACTGGGGTAATTGAGTGTGGTAACCCAGCCAATAACTTCAATGCTGAAAACGAAAATACTCGTATGACCCACGAAGCCCGAATTTCTACTGATCCAGATCGCGCGTTGCGCTTTACGGGCGGTGTTTTCTACGAAGATGCTGAAATCCTTCACGTAGGTAATTTCAACTACCTCGGCTCCACAGAAGCTGGTTTTGCCCCCATTGATATTTCTCGTAACAGCGCCTTTGATAATGCCGATGCTAATGCACGTGGCCTTGTTGAAGCGTCTACTCAGTTCCGTAACGACAACCACCGTAATGAAGAGCAAATAGCGTTTTTCGGTGAGCTGTCTTACGACCTTACAGAGACTTTGACTGTTGCGGGTTCTGCGCGGTACTACGATCTTGAGTATGGG
>QXZU01000208.1 GCA_009886205.1 K189A clade bacterium
AAAGCTTGCGCGAAGTGCCGGGGTTTTTATCGTTCACCGTCATATTTGTATTGCTCATTCTTAAAGAACAAACCTTTGCCGTGCTGTCTTTGGCATTGCTCGGTGCAGGCGTTGCAGCAGCGGGCTTTTTTCCTAGCGAATATGGTCTGTACTTCACTACGGTGGTTATGAGCATTGGCTTTCATTACTTCGAGGCAGTAAAGCAGTCTTTGAGTTTGCAGTGGCTGACTAAAGAGGAAGCACCGCAGGTGTTGGGCAGGCTGATTGCAGTGGGTTCCATTACTTCCTTAGTCGTCTATTCAATATTGTGGCTGTGCTTAGAAATTTTTCAGTTAGATTATATTTGGAACTTCGCCCTCGCTGGGGGAGTTTGCATGATACTGGCGGTAGTCATGTGGCTGGGGTTTCCGCACTTTCCGTCAAAAACCGCACAGCACAAGACCCTAATTCTGCGTAAGCGTTACTGGCTTTATTACGTGCTGACTTTTTTGTCCGGCGCACGCAGGCAGATATTTGTCGTTTTTGCCGCGTTTTTGATGGTGGAAAAATTTGGTTACAGTGCTTCTGAAGTGACATTACTCTTTCTCATAAACTACGCCTTTAACTGGTTTTTTGCCGAGCGCATTGGCAAGCTCATTCATCACTTTGGCGAGCGCCGTGCATTAACCGCCGAGTACATTGGCCTGATTTTTGTTTTTGTTGCCTATGGCTTGGTAGACAACGCTACATTAGCGGCAGCGTTATATGTGATCGACCACATGTTCTTCGCCATGGCCATTGCCATCAGCACCTACTTCCAAAAAATTGCCGACCCAAAAGATATGGCCAGTACCGCAGGGGTATCGTTCACTATTAGCCATATTGCAGCGGTCGTCATACCTGCGGCGTTAGGCCTGGTGTGGATTACAGCGCCAGAGCTGGTGTTTTATTGCGGCGCGGTTTTTGCTCTGCTATCGCTGATAGCCTCGCAGTTTATTCCTAACGAACCGAAGCCCGGTCAAGAAACATTGATGATGAGTGGTGGGACTGCGCCTGCTAAGGCTTAAGCATATGATAAAAAGGTTTTAGCTCAGAGAAAGCTAAAACCTTATTTTAGGGAAGGCGAAAATTAAAAACTATTGGCTAGAACTTAGAACTTAGAACTTAGAACTTAGAACTCAAAACTCAGAATCTAGAAATAGTACTAGGGTCTATTTCTGCGCAAACGCCGCCACCTAACGCGTCGTATTCGGCTCTGACAAACTCCTCGCCGCGGAAGTTGCGTGCATATAGGCGGCAGCGCTCCGCTTCGTCGTCTATTGTTGGGTCCATCGCTAGCTCGGCTTTGATACTTGCAATGCTAACAATTTCTTTGTTCATGAAAATGCCTTGGTCGCCCGGTGTATCTAACACTAAGCTTTGCATGCCGCCCATGCCCCAGCTCACCCACATGGGTTCGTTGCCATCGCGCCCTTGCATGGGGCTGCCGTTGTGGGCAAATTCGCTCCAATAAGAGCTCATGCTGTTAGCCAGCGCTGCTTGGTTGTCATCAAATGGATAGATGTAGTCGACACCAAACCCGCCATTAAAGTCGTTAAAGGCAAAGGCAATCTCCAGCCCATGGGCCGCACCTAATGCTGTGCTGAGGTCGAACCCCATTTGCGAAGGCTCTTCGTCCCAGTCGAATCTGTAGGCGTAAACGTGTTTGTTGCCAGCCTTAGACATGTATTGGGCCAAGTCGTCTACACCTCTCGCTTTCCACGTTAGCGCGCCATATTTTACTGTGCGCCTATAGGCAATTTTGTCTTTTAAGCGGGGCAGAAAGCCCAAAAAGTTTTCTAGGTAACGGGGGTCGCGGGCCATAAACAGTGCGGGCTCGTCTCTGTTAGTACCCAGTATGACCGGCACGGCATTGTGATTGTCTAGGTTAGAAAAAAGCTCTTCTACACTAAGGTCGGGTAGCACGGTGCCGTCGGCAAAGTTATCTGGCAGGTTGATCATGCCAAAGCCGCCGGAGTCGAACAGTTGGAAAATTTCTTCCACAGATTTGTTGTATAAATACTGTCGAGTATACGAACCGCTCATGTCTAATTGCAGGGCTTCTGCAGCCTCCCGTGAATCTACGGTGCCGTCGGCGACAAGTAATTGGCTAACTATTTCTTTAGAGCTAAATGGGTGCCCACCATCGCGGGCAAAATTTTGCCCCACTGTAAGTTTGTTGGTGCTGTATCCGCCACTTTGCACTATGGCTCTATGGAAGAGGCCTTTCGCCAATGGAGAGGCCATCATAGCTAGGGTGTCTCTGCCTCCGGCAGATTCACCGAAAACGGTGACGTTGTTTGGGTTGCCGCCAAATTGTGAAATGTTGTCGCGCACCCATTTAAGGCCTTCAATGGCGTCTAAGGTACCGTAGTTGCCAGAATCGTCTTCTGGATTGCCCGTGCTCAGGGCTGGGTGTGTGAACCAACCAAATACGCCTAGTCGGTAGTTAATGGTGACTAAGACTACATCGCGCTGCATGGCCAGATTTGAGCCGTCGTAACTTCCACCCTGGCCGATGCTGTTGCCGCCGCCATGTATCCAATACATCACTGGCAGATTTTCAGCATTGGGTGGGGCATAAATATTGAGGTAAAGGCAGTCCTCGTTGCCAATTACGCTGCCTTGAGGGGCATCGGGTTGGCCGCCAATGAGTGATGCGAATTGTGGGCAAACTGGTCCTGACGCCAAGGCCTCTATGACACCGCGGGTTTGCGAGGGTTGTGCGGGCATTGGTGCACGCCAGCGCAGCGCGCCTGTGGGGGCCTGGGCGTAAGGGATACCTTTCCAAGTGTAGGCGCCATTTTTACCAACATAGCCCAAAATATTGCCCGAAGTGGTCATGCGTAAAGTGGCTGTTTCCGGCTCTAGCTTGGTATTTATAGGGTATTGGCGTTCAAAAAAGGCGAAGCCAGCAGAAAATACAAAAAGCCCAATTGTGAAATAGATATATGAGGGTAACTTTATTTTCATGTAATTGTTCTCAATGTGCCTGCACCGGGCGTTATGCTTTTCTCTAACCCGCTTTGTGGTCTGTTTCAATGAATTTGGGGCTGTGGTTCTTTCTCGTCTTTTTTAGACCTTGCTAGACCTTTCTGGGCCTTTCTGGGCCTTTCCAAGCACTTACAGGCCTTCACTTCAGTCGTTGGGTAATTTTGCCTTGTTAGCCAAAATTTCATTCGCCTGATAGTGATAGGCGGCCTGTTATAAGCGACGTCCGACAAGTTTTCTACAATCAGGCTCCGCTTCGCTCAGATCGTGCGCCCACCTGCCGTATATTTCGCTCGTTGCCAGCAATTTCTAAGCTGGGTTTTCAGCGGCCAATATTTGTTCAAGCAATGCCAGCGAGCCGAGCATACCTTTCTTTATAAAAGGCGCCACTTCAACTGGTGCAACGTCAGTGCGCCAAATAAATTCGGTGCCTTGGCCTGCATCGCTGTCGCTTGCGTTAAGCTTAATGGACGCTAAGTGTGATTGGAGTGGCGGTGTGGACTCTACTACCGAGTATTCCATGAACATTTGCGCATCATCATGGCTAACAATGCGTTCTGCTAACCCGCCAGCGCCTTCCATTTTGAAGCGTCTTACTTCGCCATCGAATTCGCAGGACTCAACGCCTGGAACCCAATCTACTCGGCCCGGCGAGCCCACTATGGCCCAAATGGTTGCAGGTGAATAAGGTAAAAAATGCTTCACTTCAATGCTCATGAATAACGCTCCCCAGCTGTTATTAAGGTGTGGTCGGCGGACGCCCACAACACACCAATTTATAAGTTTTATTATTTGCGCTAGGCCGCACATTAACCGAATTTGCGTTAAATCGTGGGTCA
>QXZU01000209.1 GCA_009886205.1 K189A clade bacterium
AGGCCGGGCGATCATTGCCAGAAGTAATAGAATAAATGCAATGCGCGCGGTAACCCGCAGCATGTAGCCAATGTGATCGGCTGCAGATACATCAGCAAAGGCTGTGCCTAATGCTCGATCTTGGAGATATAGACTGAGCCCCAGTGCGAACAGGGTGAGCGTGAAAATAATATTACGGCCAAAAGCCCCAGACCAACCATACAGATGGCTATCTTCTCGATAATTCAGCTTCATCAGACGCCCTCGTACCCACTTTGAAAGTAAGTGTACTCACCAGCGCTTGCTGTGCAATAGCCACTCCGCCTCGACGCGCTGGTGTGAATTTCCAACTGGTTACGGCCTGTAGCGCGGCGGCATCAAACACTTGGCCCGACGAGCTTGCTACAACAACCGCATTAATCACTACACCCTGATCGGTGACGTCGTATTGAACGGTTACCTCACCCTCCACGCCCTGAGCCTGGGCTTGCGGGGGATAAATTGGTGCAGCGCCACTGCTCAGTTGCAGCGGTCGGTCTTGACTGGCGCATCCAGCAAACAACAAGGCCGCCGCTAATAGCCAAATAGAATGCTGCACATACTTTGCCGCGCGCTTACGCACGCCCTGCACTTCTGTCGTCGTGTTTGTTGCTGCCGCTGCTGTCATATTTTTTCCAACTTTTTTCCAACCTCTTTCCAACCTCTTTTCAACTATATTTGGCGCTTGAGGTAACTAGATAACTAGGTCACTAAAAACTGTCGACCTGGATCTGCGGCCAACTCAGTCTCGCCAGTGCGATGATGCATTACTGCGCCGTCTGGCGCGTATTGCAAAATATACGCCTTGCGCGTGTTCGCAGTGAGATTCGGTCCAGTGCGGTGTGGGGTAAGACTAGAAAATACCGCAATGGAACCTGCCTTAAGCGGCATGGCAACGGCATCTTCTGGGGTTTCTTTAAGGCACTGAAAACCTACATCCGCCCACCAATGGTTTAACGTGCCGAGGGTGTGCAAGCCGGGCGCAATCCACGGACAGCCATTTTCTTCCACCGCATCATTCAACGCTATCCAACAAGTTAGGTACTGTTGCGGCTGCACAAAGGTGTAGCCATTGTCCTGATGCCAAGGAAACTCCGTTGGCGTGCCAGGGCGTTTGTAAACAATTTGATCCCAGTACAAGCGCACCGCGGGGCCAATGAGGTCTTTAACCAGAGCCAGCATAGTGGGGTGACTGGCCAACGCCTTGGCCTGGGGAGACTGCAATACCGTGTGGGCCCGAAAAACAATTTCATCGTGTTTGGCGATGGCTATCGCATTGGGATCTGCATGTTGCAGCAGTGCATTTTTTTCCGCTTCCAATGGATCAAGTTCTGCTAATAAGGCCGTCAGCTCAGCCGGGCTGAAAACATCGGGTAAAACAAAACCACCCTGATGGGCGTAGGCGTCAGCCTGAGCTTGGGTGATACAGGTGAACGGCCCAACTGGTTGTTGCCAGCTGAAATTCTGATTAAGCGGATGTAATTTCATCGAACAAGCATCGCATTAAGCCATTGGTCGAACAATGCTTGAGAATATCTAAACAACACCTAAGATGGCAGGCTCAAATGTTGGCTAGATAGTGCGCCACTTAGGGCAACAACAAACCACCGCTTGGTAAACGCGTTAAAAGCCACGACCATAAACGACGGCCATAAAAGATGAATGACGAAGTGAAAAATTCTACAGCGCCAAGCACTGAAGACCAGATGACCCACGCGGACAACCCCGACGAGGAATTGCCGCCCCTGACACTGTGGCAAATGATCGGCAGCGCTTTGTCCGCAGCGGTGGGCGTGCAGTCTAGTAAAAATAGGGAGCGCGACTTTGCTCGCGGCAAAGCCAGTCATTTCATAATGATTGGGGTGGGATTCACCGCAATTTTTGTGCTGCTTATGGCATTGCTGGTGCGCTTTATTCTCAGCCAAGTCACCTAGCTTAAAATTTCAATCTGTGTCTTGGCGCGGTTATAAGTTTTGCCGAACAGTCTATTCGGACCGTTGCGCCAGCGGGTTACCAAGATCTTGAGCTATATTTTTAACCAGACCTTCCATGTGCTCATGGTTTGCGTCAAATTGCTGCATCAACGCAAATTGCGCCCGCGCTCGCTGCAAGTTCTGCCCCGACTCACTGACACGAAAGTAAACATCACCCATCAAATGATCAGTTAAAAACCGTAGCCCCAACATACCCGCAATATGTCCGGGCACTTGAACCATTTCTTGCACAGTTTGCTCCGTCACTGGCTTTTGTAAACCTTGTAAAAACCCTTCTGCGGCATTTCGATAATCGCCCAAATCAACTTCGCCGCGACTAAAAGCAATTGACCGCATCAAATCGCCAAAGTCCCAAGCCCAATGGCCGTACATGGTGGTATCTAAATCTATTACAGCGGCGACCTGCGTACCTTGTGCATTAAAGAGTAGGTTATTCACTTTGCAGTCGGCATGTACGTGGGCATTAAATTCAGAGAATCCTGACTCTTGGTTTTGCAAATGCGCCACAGCGTTCATAAGATCTTTGGGTGCACCTTTAGCAACTTGCGAAAACTGTTGTAAATAAAAGTCTAATTGTAAAAACCCCTCAATGGTCTCTGCTAAGGGTTGTCCGGGCAGGTCCGCTAGCACTCGCTGATAATCCGCAAACGCTCGGGCGGTTAAAGCGATTTGTGCTGGGTGTTCAAACGACTCTACAACTTGGGTGTTGGCCAAATACTGCCACAGCCGCCAAAACCCACTTTCCCCAACATGATGAAATTCGCCAGTTTTACTGGGCTGTAATTTAGGCACTCGGTAGCG
>QXZU01000021.1 GCA_009886205.1 K189A clade bacterium
TGGAAGCCGTAGCCCAGCGTTGTGAAGTTTGGCTAGATGGCGGCATAAGATCTGGCCAAGACGTATTTAAGGCCAAGGCGCTGGGCGCAGAGGGTACGCTGATCGGCAAAGCATTTTTGAATGGCTTAGGCGCACGGGGCAAACCCGGTGTCACTCAATGCCTTGAGATCATTGCCAAGGAGTTAGATCTAACCATGGCCTTCTGCGGCAAAACAGAGCTGTCTAAAGTGGGCGGTGAGGTGATCTGGCAAGGCTGAGCATTTTTAATTTGGGTTTTTAGTCTGAATTGCGACCAGGCGAAGGTTTAGCCTAGATGCAGGTGATGGACATCTAGACTATTGTTTAGCTCTCTTAAACGGTCAGTGTTGGACGCCGGTCTGAGCATTTGTTGTTAAAAGCTATAGCTAATATTGGCTGTGGTGACAGAATCTAAATCTTCAAATTCTCCGCCTCCGGCATTGAAGCCTGGATTATCAGTGAGCTTCCATTCGGTGGCTAATTTCAATGCCAGTGCACCGGTTAATTTTGCAGTGACTGATAGGCCTAATCTAGAAATGGTGTTGTCGTTACCTGCATCAATGACTAAAAACTGTTCAAGTTTTGCGGTTTCACTGAAATCCCAGAAGTAGTTTTCGCCAACGTGTAAGACCACCTCGCTTTCAGAGCTGCCTTGCACGGGGTTGTTAACTCGATAGGCAGGACCAATGTCGATCTGCATTTGTTGGGTTAATTTATTCAGCACTTTATGGCCATAACCCACGCCGACGGCGGATTGTTCATCAAAGCCGCTGAAGCGGTCTTTTTCATAATTGGCGAATGCATATAACGATTTTGTTTCGTCTAGCTTTCGGTCGGCCTGATACTCAAAATTGTACTTTTCTGCGGACCTTTGACTGTTGCTTACACCGTTATTGGACACTTCTGAGGATGCGCCAATGCCAGCGAGCTTTAAGCTATGTAGCCAGCTTTTGGTTTCTCTTGCTAATGATAACTTGGCGTTGATGTTGTTCGACTCGGAGTTACCATTGGTGCTGACATAGCCTAACTCTGCGGTGCCGGTGAGCCATGGACTTGTAGCGGTTTGCGCGCTGACCGTCTGAATACCCAGCATGCCAGTGATTGCTAGAGCGCCGCTTAGGGCGATTTTTATTTTCATTGCTTGCATCAATTGTCCTTTATTAGTGCTTCAGCAGTACTTCATTAGTGCTTCATTAGTACTTCATTAGTGCTTCGAAGTATCTTAGGCGGTTCTCAGTTACGCTTCAGATGGCCCTTAGATAGGGTTGAATTCTTTAACGATTTAGGTCGGTATAGTGTGGATATCCATTTGTGGGTAGGGGATTTCAATACCTAGCTCGTCGAAGCGCACTTTTACGCGCTCGTTTAGGTCGAAGTAAAAGGCCCAGTAGTCGGCTGTTTTAACCCAGGGTCGAAACACGAAATTAACCGATGAGTCGGCCAGTTCCACTACGCCTACCGTGACCTCTTGGTCTTTGAGTATTCGCTCATCATTGGCAGCGATAGCCAGTAACTCGTTTTTTACTTGCTGGATGTCTGCGTTGTAGCTGACCCCTACTATCAGATCTACCCGCCTAGTCGCTTGAGTGGAATAGTTGGTGATGTTGCTTGAGAAAATGGCGCTGTTGGAAATGATGATGGTTTTGTTGTCTGGCGTGGTCAGCGTGGTAGCAAAGATGGCAACGTCTTTGACTACACCGGCTTCGCCTGCGACCTCAACGAAATCACCAATTTTTAAAGGCCGCAAAAGAATGAGCATCACGCCAGAGGCGAAGTTTGAGAGTGTGCCTTGAAGCGCGAAACCCACAGCAAGTCCTGCGGCGCCTAAAATCGCAATGGCTGAGGCGGTTTCTACCCCCAACTGGCCGAGGGCTGCAACCACCACTAAAGCCAGCAGCAGGTAATAGGTGATATTTTGTACGAAGTTGCCCACGGTTGGATCTACACCTCGAGCGGTCATGGCTTTTGCCATTAGGTCAGTGGTGAAGGCCACTATGCGTTTACCGACAAGATAAATGGCCAACGCCAGCAGTATTCTAACGCCGTAGGTGGTGGCTAGGGCGATCCATTCATTGCTATTAAATTCTGGCATCAGTTGTTCCTCGGGTAATATTTGGCGGCAGCCCATAGCGCACTTTGGTCGATGGGTCCTAGAGCGCTTCTCTTCACTTAGCTTCTAGTGCGAGGGCTCATTTTTTTCGACAGGCTAATTTCTGTCTTTGTATTCTCTTTGGGTTGTCTCTTTGAGTTCTCAGTTTGAGTTCTCAGTTTGAGTTCTCTGTTTGTGCGCTCTCTTAATGCTCTTTTGGAGCCCTACCGTTGCTTGCACTCTATGCTTGTATAATTAATGTGCCATGCTAAATAGCATTATTTATCAGTGGGTTACGTGATTTTGGTTCATGGGGTTTGGCGTGTCTGCGATCATTCCCCTTTGTAAACGCCACTGCGGGGCAAAGCCTATAGCCTTGGCATGGGGTTACTCCATGTTACTGATCTGCTTTTGCCTACCTCTTATCTGATCTAGACTCCGCCATCGACAAATTTTAAATCAGGGGAATCTATACATGTCTATTACCACCCAGTTGTTTGATCTAACCGGTCAAGTCGCTTTAATCACCGGCTCTTCTAAGGGCATGGGTAAGGCAATGGCTCACGCGCTCGCAGAACACGGCAGCAAGGTGGTTATTTCTAGCCGCAAGCTGGATCAATGCGAAGAAACCGCAGCTGAAATTAATGCTGCCTGTGGCGAAGAGCGGGCCATCGCCATCGCTTGTAACATTGGCTACAAAGAGCAGCTTCAAGCCTTGGTTGATGAGACTCGTGAGAGGCTTGGCCCCATCGACACGCTGATTGCTAATGCGGGCGTGAATCCTTTTTACGGATCCATGTCGGACATTCCGGATGACGCCTTTGATAAGACCATTAATTCCAACGTGCGCTCTAACCACTGGCTGTGCCAAATGGTTGCACCGGACATGCTTGAGAAAGGTCGTGGTTCTATCATGATCACCGCCAGTGTGGGTGCGTTTGGCCCTTCGGATACGCTAGGCACATACAATATTTCCAAGCTGGCAGATATTGGCTTGGTACGTAATTTGGCTATGGAATGGGGCCCTAAAGGGGTTCGTGTGAATGCGTTATGTCCTGGCTTAATTAAGACCGACTTTGCCAAGGCTCTGTGGGACAACCCAGAAGCTGCCGCGCGCGCAACTGAGCAAACGCCCCTGCGCCGCTTTGGTGAAGCCGAAGACTTTAAGGGCATTGCGGTGTTTGCGGCCTCTGATGCCAGCGCCTATATAACCGGTCAAGCTTTGACGGTTTGTGGCGGCACGCACATGTGGCGCTAAACCCTGCATTAGATCTAGCTTTAGGCCTCGCTTTAGGCTTTTAGGTAGGTCATATTTGAAGCTTCTGGGTATGTGGCGGGCGTCACTGCCCAGACTTTAAATTGATCAGGGAGAGCTGTGATGAGCGATGTTGAAAATTGGGTGGTGCCTCATCAAGGCTTCAACTACCTACCAGATACTGTTGCTGTAACGGCAGCCCACCAAGTCGATAAGCTCCTTGCTTGCGGTATAGACGCCGATATTTTTGCCGGGCAGGTAGATCCAGCCTTTTTTATTGGTATTGCCATCCACGCGGGTATCAATAGTGGCATCAGCGCCGAAGGCAACATCAACATGTTGCAAAGCCTGCGCATGCATCGCCCAGTATTATTAGACGAGGCACTGATGGTGAAAGGTCAGATTTTGGCTGTGACCGAAGTGCCCAGAGGCTTGCGAGTAGCCACCGACGTTTGGTTTGAAGACGCACATGGCCAGCGGGTGATCAGCGCACCTCGAACCTCTCTCAGGCCGAACCCTCGGCGCGCTGAAAGTAAAAGCCACAGCGCGGATGTCACAGACAAAGACAAGGACAAATACAAAGCCAAAGACAAAGACAAAGGTGCCGGTGAGCGTCCGCAACCAGTAGTAGACGACTTAAGTGCGCTGGCATTTCTCGCAAGCTATCAGCTTACGCCTGAGGGCGTAAGGGCCTACAGTATGGAAGGCAATAGCATTCACTATGAGATGGAACCTGCTCAGAAAGCGGGCTTTCGCGCCCCATTAATTGGTGGCGGCATGGGTGTGCACTTTTTAATGGCAGAGCTTTGGCAGGCGCATAAACACAGTGGTGGACCGCAGGCCTTCGATGCCGAAATCTATTTTCGCCGACCTATTTTTTGGGATGATTCTGTGGGCGTGTATAGCCGCGCTGATGATCAGACTGGCTGGAATGCTATGGCGCTTTTGAAAGAGGACGCGCAGGGTAAGCAAAAAGTGGGTACGGAAATCAGCCTAAAGCTGTTCAAGCCTGGGCTGATCTAGCGCAAAATCTTTTCTTCAAAAGTGGAACTAATAGCCAGAATGGCAAAAGTGGAAAGAGCGGACCCTTGGCGGCAGGCGTAATGCCTGCGCATCCAAGATCTCTTTAGACCTAGATCTTTCTAGACTAAGATCTGCCTAAAGCAAAGCCTCAGCCTTTACGCTTACGCTCAGATTTACGCTTCGGCTTTGGGCAAGCGCAGTCGGGCTGTGCCAAAAACTCGGGTTTCATCTTTGGTGTTTTTAACCGTCATGTCCAGTTCCACCAAGCCTTCGTCTTCATCAATGTCCGTCACAACGGCGCTGATAATGGCGGGGGTGTCTGCAATCATGGGCGCTCTAAACACGCCATCAATATGCTCAACGGTACCCGTGGGTGCCCATCTATGAATGGCGCTGACCAAAAAGCCCATGCCCATAATGCCCGGCACTAATGCGCCGGGAAAACCCTCTTTGCGCGCGCCTTCGTGGCTTTCAAATCTTGGTCCACCCCAGCCTACAGCACGGGCAAAGGCGCCTACGTTGGCCAGTGTGGTATCTGGTTCAAATACCGGCAGCTCGGTCCCAAATTCTACGTCTAAAATATTTTCGATACTCATGCGGCAGGTTTCTCCCTAATAACTAAGCGTGAATCCGAGATCGCTAAAAGTGTGTCTTCGGTGTCAACAATCTCCATACGTACGACAATAAAAATCATGCGTCCTGAGCGACCTTGCTTGTCATAAATATCGTGTAAGTGCGATTTGCCGGTGATGGGTTGTCCCGCACGGATAGGCGCAAAGCACTCCACAGCTTTGCCGCCATCCATTGGGATACCGCCGAGGGCAGGGAAGTCTATGGGCAAGTGTCGGCCTGACGCCAGACTGCACAAAAAAGCCGGTGTGGCTTGGAAATCTGCGTGCTCAGCGTCAATAAATTGGGCTCTGGTCTCGCCAGATGTTTTGGCAACAACGAGCAAATTCTCTGCGTCTAGCACAAAGTTTTTGCTGTCAAATTCCGCGTTCAGGAATTGCTTTTTAAGTTCTTCAATATCTACCACGGGTGGTTCTCTCCTAACCTCTAGAGCGCCAGATAATACGGGCGTTGCTGGTTAATGCAAACTGACTCTTTTACAACGGCACTTCCAGCCATACAATGCGGGCCTATCTAAATTGGGTGAGAGAGTTGTTATGGGACCATTATCTGGATTGCGCGTTGTTGAACTTCAAGGAATTGGGCCGGGTCCGTTTTGCGGCATGATGCTGGCAGACATGGGTGCTGAGATCATTCGTATTGATCGCTCGGTGTCGGTTGGGCGCGATGCGCAAAAGCACGACGTGCTGGCAAGAGGGCGCAAGAGTATTGCTGTAGATCTTAAGCATCCAGAGGGTGTAGAAACCGTACTGAAACTGGTAGAAGGCGCAGATGTGCTGTTGGAAGGGTTTCGTCCCGGCGTTACTGAGCGTTTAGGTTTGGGGCCAGACGTATGTTTGGCGCGTAACCCAGGCATTGTTTATGGTCGTATGACCGGCTGGGGTCAGACAGGCAACATGTCTTTGGTCGCCGGCCACGACATTAACTACATCTCATTATCTGGTGTGCTGCACGCCATTGGTGAACCTGGTTCGCGCCCAACACCGCCACTGAACTTGGTGGGTGATTTTGGTGGCGGCGGCATGATGCTTGCTTTCGGTATTGTTGCGGCGTTATTTGAAAAAGCTAAATCTGGCAAAGGTCAGGTGATTGATGCAGCTATGACAGACGGTTCTGCACTGCTGATGAATTCTATTTTTGGTCTCATGGAACAAGGCGTGTGGAGCCAAGATCGTGGTAGCAACTTGCTGGACGGTGGTGCGCATTTTTACGGCACTTATGAGACCAAGGACGGCAAGCATGTTTCCATTGGTTCTATCGAGCCGCAGTTTTACGCCCTGTTGCTAGAAAAGACTGGGCTGGACAAAGACGGCGAGCTACCCAGACAGATGAGCCGCGGTGATTGGCCAGCGATACGTGCGAAGTTGGAGGCCATTATGTTGACCAAAACTCGCGATGAGTGGGATGCCATTATGCTGGGTACAGATGTTTGCTACGCGCCTATTCTGAACTTCGAGGAGGCTGTGGCACACCCGCATAACAAAGAGCGTAATACGTTTGTTGAGTCAGGTGGGGTTACCCAAGCTGGTCCGGCGCCGCGTTTCTCACGCACTGAACCAGAACTACCTAATCCACCCGTAGCGCCAGGCAGCCACAGTAAGGAGATTCTTGCGGGTCTAGGTATGAGTGAAGCACAGATTGCTGAGCTGATAGCATCCGGTGCGGTAGCTTAGCTTTTGCGGAAAAGAATCCCTAAAAGGATTTCTGTCAGAGGTATGAGAATAAGCCTCTCTTAGAGAAGCTTATTCTTTTGCCGACCTAGCTCTGAAGTCAGAGAAACCTAGCTAGGTTTTAGCTAGGTTCTAACTCGGCTCCAACTAAGCACCAACTAAGCGCCAACTAAGCAGTGCCATCATAAGACGCCGCGATATCTAGCATGATTTCGCTGTTTACCTGCTGAAAATTCAGCTGCTGCGCCTGCGCAATGTGCGCCACATCACTGTACTCGGCTTTCCAACGTTTTTGCCCATTGGGTTGAATTACCTCTTTAACCTGAACGGAGCCGTAGCGGGTAGTGATTTGCTTCAACTCCCTGCTCAACACGCGTTTAGCAAAGGGCACAATTCTCAAGCCTATGGTGGTGGAAAGATTCAGCAGTGTGTCGCTGATGGCTTCTATTTTATCCTTATGGCTCAGCGCTGTGATGCAATGGGCGGGTCGGCCTTTCTTCATAATGATAGGAGTTAAGTAAACGTCACCTGCGCCCGCAGAAAATAAAGCATCCATCAACGGTTCGTAGGCCTCAGGATTCATGTCGTCAATGTTGGCTTCTATCTTGTAGTGGTGAAGCTCTAGGTTTTGGACGGAAAAACCTTCACCAGCAGGCCGGGTGGAGTCACCGCCCTGGTATTCTCCAAGCACTACTCTCAGCACGTTGGGAATAGCGAAATCTTTATAGCCCACGCCGTAGCCGACTTTCTCTGGTTGGAAAATACCTTTTGGCAAAAACTCATCCACGCTTACGCCAAGAATGGCTGCGCCTGTAGGTGTCGTGCATTCGCCCTCAGTACCGCCATAGGTGCAGGGCGCTTTGGCCAGCAACTCTTGCGTGGCCGGTGCAGGCACAGGGAAGCGGCCGTGGGCGCAGTCCACCATGCCGGAACCTACTTCGATTGCGTTGCACAAAATAATGTCGGGTTGCAGATATTCAATACAGATTGCCGCCGCAATAATGTCGACGATTGAGTCGATGGCGCCAACTTCATGAAAGTGCACCTTGTCTGGGGTGACATTGTGGATTTTGCCCTCAGCTTCAGCGATGGCTTGGAATATGCCCAGCGCGCGCTGCTCAATACCTGGCGCAAAGTTTGCTGCAGTGATGAGTTTCACAATGGTGCTGTGGTGGCGGTGATCGTGCTGATCTTCCGTAGTCACTTTGGCGTGTGTGCCGCTGATGCCCATTTTTACCGCAGGGCTGAGGGTGAGTTGAAACTCGGCGCTTAGGGTCAACTTGTTCAGCTGTTCTCTAAGATGTTGCTCTGGTACGCCAAGTTCAATGAGTGCGGCTATGTGCATATCCCCAGCGATACCGCAGCTGGGTTGGTAAAACAGTGCGCGCATGAACTAGGCAGTATTCGCGATTTGATCAGCGAAGTAGTCGGCTGAGGTGGCCGCGGCGGTGAAGTTTTCGGTTAGGTGTTGCATGGTTTGCATATCCGCATTCACCGCATCTAGTCCATGCTCTAAAACAAAAGCATAACTGCGTTGAAATTCGGACAATTTCGCCTCCAATAGTGGTCGGTCATAATACTTGTTAAACACATCAGGGTTGCCCCAACCCAGCCATTTTCGGCCAGCAAGAAAACGCCCTGCTTTCATGCCGATTAGACCCATGCCAGCGGCTCGAGCTTTATCTAGGAGTGGGCGTAGATCATTCATTTTTGGCGACCCTTCTAGTATCGAGCGGTCATTCCAGTCGTACCAGCCACCCGGTGTAATGGCGATCATGGCTAAATCAAACTGCTTGGTTTCAATGGCCGCAGTCAAAACATTTTCTGCATTTTGGTGGGTAGACAGGCCGAGGTAATCTACTTTGCCCTGAGCTTTGGCTTGCTCAAATGCTCTGTGCATTTCCTCGCTCTGAATGGTCGATACATTGTTTTGGCCCATAAAGTAGTAGGCGTCCACATGGTCTTGTTTTAATTCAGTTAAGGATTCGTCCATATACTTAAGCCAGCCTTGGGCCGCTGCTTTGGCTTGGCTCACGGTGATGACTTCATCCCATTCAATTTTGCTTGGCACTAAGGCTTTGGAGATAAGAAAAATATCGTCCCGGTGTTTTTGCAAAAACGGTGCGAGGTTTTTTTCTGCGTCGCTGTAGTAGTGCTGGAAGCCCACATCAAATGTGTTTACCCCTGCATCAAAAGCAGCATTAAGTAGATGGTCTTGGCGGCCCCCAGAGAGGGTGGCGCCACAGCCAAAGATCAGGCGGCTTGAGTTATGGCCGGGGCGGCCTAGAGTTTGGTAGCGCATTGTGGGTAGTGCGGGGTTAAGCCCGGCGGCGGCTTTGCCGTCGAAGACAGATGCTTTTACATCACCTGATTTGATCAGGCTGGTTGCGCCTACACCCATCAGTGTGCCGTATTGAATGAGTTTTCTGCGTGTTGCTGTTATTCGTTCTAATAAAGACGTCGTCATAGCTGGCCCCTCATTAATGAAGACCTCGATCATACGCCCGCTTAGACAAAACATTCAATTGGCTTTCGTTTGCCCACGTTTGCGTACGTTTGCCTACATTCGTGCTGGCTGGTGTACATAACTTGTGCTGCTAGCTGAGGTGCTACCCGGTGTTGGGTGTAAGTGTGGGGGCATAGGTGGAAAGTAGGTGGAAAGTAGGTGGAAAGTAGGCGGCAAGTAAGCGGTTAAAGCCGCCATCTCAAAGCCATCAGAATGTCAGCACGATCAGCGGGTGCCAGAGGTGCACAAATATTCTGGTTTTATCCAATATGTTAGCTAACAATTTTCGGGCGAACCGGTAAACTTCCACCGCTTAAACATCTCACCCAATGGACAGCTGTCCGTTTACTTGGAGCCTCCGTGAATCGATATTTCCGCAACATAAAAATTTACCGCATCCACAGCCAATGGCCGAAAACGGAAGAAGAACTTTCCGAGGTTTTGTCTGAGGCTGAATTTAAGCCCTGCGGCGCATTTAGCGAGCGCAGCGGCGGCTTTGAGGCGCCGGTAGACAATGCCGGCGACCGTCTGTGCCGCAAGGTGTCTGGTGCAGATTTGTTGCAAATGCGGGTGCAAACACGCCTGTTACCACCCGCCGCAGTTCAAGAGGCCTTGGCGGGGCGGGTTGAAGCGTTTAAGCAGCGTATGAATTCTGAGCCTAATCGCGCTGAGCGACGCGATATGAAGGAAGAGGTTTACTCCCAGTTGCTGCCGCTTGCGCTGCTTAAATCTGACCGTGTGCAGGCGTTTTATCTCAGCGAGGAAGGCCTGTTGGTGATGGGTACTGCATCAGACACCGTTGCAGAGTACTTTCTTGATCAACTCAAGCGCGCCATGGTGGGTTTGCAATACTCGCCTCTGGCTTATAAACAGCCGCCACTGGATCTTATGAACAAACTGTTTTTGGGTAATGCCCAGCCGCCGCTACGCTTGGGCCGTGAATGCCGTATGCGTGACCCTAGTGACACCAAAGCGTCGGTAAATTGGCTGGACATGGAGTTGTCAGATCCTGCGGTAAGACGCCACGTTACAGAGGGTCTGAAAATTGACCGGCTTGGCGTGACCTTTGACCAGGTGTGTAGTTTGGTGATGGACGAAGATTTAATTTTCCGCAAAGTGCGCTTGTTGGGTCAGGATGACATGGACGATGTGCCAGAGGAGGATCCATTGGCGAAGCACGATGCGGAGTTTGTCATTATGGCAGGTTGTGTGAAAAGTTTGCTTAACGCGCTGAAAACCCAACTTGGAGGTTATGTTTCCTAATGCAGTTTATTGCTAAACACACCTTGGTAAATAGAGTCGCAGGCATGGTTGCGTTGCTGTCTGTATGTTCAATTATGCCCGCAGTCTACGCAGATACTGAAAAAGCCGCCGGTTACGCTACCGCTGCGGCAGTAAATACTGATGAGGTTGATTCATCTGAGTCATCTGAGTTAACAGCGCAAGAGGCGTCCGATGAGGCATCCGCGCCACTGGCCAAAGAAAAAATTATACCTTGGGCTTGGGGCAACAAATGGCTTCAAGGGACAATTAATCGAGCCGGTGGTGACGACGAGTTTGATCCTGCTGATGGCATAGATTGGGGCTATGTGCCCAATCCCGTGTACTCATCCGAGAAAAAGCTGGGCTTAGGTTTGGTGGTATTTGGCTTGTTTGTGGCAGATGAAGAAAGTCTGAATGTAGAAAACGTAAAGCCGAGCCAAATCGTCTTTAAGGGTTTTGGTACAACCAATGGGGCTAAGGGTTTTGAAACCAACTTGCGCAGCTTGTTCAGGGCAGATGCCTATCGTTTGAATGTGGACCTTGAGTTTGCGGATACGCCCGAAGTGTTTTACGGCTTAGGCATTGAGCCTAGCCAAGATGAAGCGAATGAGCTGATTTACAATCACCAAGGTCAAAATTTTCAAGCCCACGGCTTGAAGCGGGTATTTGGTGACACCTTTTTAGGTCTAGGGGTGCGTTACCACGACAACCAGGCAGAAGACTTTCGGGGAGCGAATGTTGGCGCAGCGACTGTGCTCACCGACAGCACCAGTGTGGGCATTACCGGGCATTGGCTGCACGACAGCCGTGACCATCAGGACAATCCGTCTAAAGGTTGGTTGCTGCAGTTCGACTACGCCACCTTTAATGAATCTTTTGCTTCAGATACAGATTTTGATCAGCTTGAGTTCCGCTACAGTGGGTATCGCCCAATAGACACTTTTTTGAATCAGCGCACGGCGACTTTGGCTTGGCAGGTACAAGGCCATCTTAGCGAGGGCAATGTGCCTTGGGACCGGCTCTCCCTGTTGGGCGGAAGCCGCCAATTGCGCGGCTATGAGCAGGGTCGATATAGAGGGCATCAAAAGGTATTGGCTCAAGTAGAGTTGCGCCAGCCGTTGACCGGACGCCACGGCATGGTGACTTGGGTGGGCGTTGGTACGCTTGCCGAAGACATATCTGATTTAGGCGAAGAGCGTTGGCTGCCCTCAATCGGTGTGGGGTATCGCCTGCGCATTAAAGAAAAAATCAATTTACGCTTTGATGTAGGTTTTGGTCGTAGCGACAAAGGCGTGTACGTAAGCGTCAACGAAGTGTTTTAAACGACCTACTTAGGCATTTGCTAAGAAGCGACTAGGAAGGCCTTATCACAGGTTAAGTTGCTGAGTGATTTGTTTGCGAGGTGTTTGCGAGGTGTTGGTGAGGTGTTGGTGATGCGCCGGCTATTTTGCTGGGCAACGCATGGTGCCTTTTTGCATTTCTTTTTCTCTAGGGTGGGCTGACGGCGTCGACGCGGCGTGGCATGCTAACCCGACTAATCATTAGGCGGTCGTGAAACGCCCGTTAAACTTTTTTAGAAACTAATCAATGGTATGCAATCTTGGGGGAGAGTATGGCTAGAGTGAAGGTTGAAGTTAACGCTGAAAATTTAGCGGAGGCCGGCGGTCTATTTTCAAAGGTTACTAAAGCGCCAGTGACTGTCTGCGCCAAACTCGGGCTGTTTCTAGCGGCATTAGTCGCAACCTCAGCCTGCGCACCTCAAGCCTCCAACTCGAGTGAAACGACGCCTGCCCAACAACCTAACATAGTCGTATTGTTCGCCGATGACATGGGTTACGGAGACCTCAGTTCTTATGGCCACCCTTACATACGCACGCCAGAGATTGATGAGTTGGCTCGACAAGGTCAGCGCTGGACAGATTTTTATGTGGCGTCCTCGGTTTGTTCGCCCAGCCGTGGTGCTTTGCTGACCGGGCGTTTGCCAGTGCGCACCGGCATTTACGGTAACGCCATTAGAGTTTATTTCCCAGATGAGCCTTGGGGCATGCCCAGCAGCGAGGTCACCCTTGCGGAGGCGCTGCAAGACCGTGGCTACAAAACCGGCATGTTTGGTAAGTGGCACCTTGGCGACGGACCCGATGCACTGCCCACTAGGCATGGTTTTGATGAGTGGTTTGGCGTGCCGTATTCCAATGATATGAATTGGGTTGGTGAACCTGATTTTGAGGCGTTGGTTAAACTGAGCATGTCTGGTGATGTTGAAAAACAGGCCATGTATTTTGCTCGTCGCGCAGCTAAGTATGCGAGGCCAGAAGAGTCCTATTGGGAAGCGCCCTTGATCACCAGTACAAAGCAGGCCGGTGAATTTGTGGACGCCACTGAACAGCCAGCTAAGCAAAGTACGCTGACCAAACGTTATACAGAAGAGGCGATTAAGTTCATCAACAAAAGTGGCGATGAACCCTTCTTTTTATACGTGCCTTACACCATGCCGCATACGCCCTTGTTCAGAAGCCCAGAATTTGAGGGCAGAAGTTTAGGTGGACGTTACGGCGATGTGGTGGAAGAAATTGATTGGAGCGTTGGCGCTATTCAAGACGCATTGAAGAAAGCGGGCGTATTAGAAAACACCCTAGTTGTATTCTCCAGTGACAACGGCCCTTGGCTGAAGATGCATGAAGAGGGTGGCCGAGCTGGATTACTGCGACACGGAAAAGGCACAACGTTTGAAGGCGGTATGCGCGTGCCAACAGTGTTCTCTTGGCCGGGCACTCTGCCCAGCGGTGTGGTCAGCGAGATTGGTTCAACCTTAGATCTGTTTGCTACCGTCATGGCGCTGACTAAAATGCCAGAAGACGTGGATGTAACCACAGGGGTTGATGGCTTTGATTTAACTGCAACGCTGTTAGAGAAGGCGGCGAGCCCAAGACAAGAAATGCCTTTCTATCGCGGGGGGAGTTTGTACGCCTATCGCAAAGGGCCATGGAAAATGCACTTTATTACTGAAGGGGCTTACGACCAGGGCGAGAAGCGTACAAAGCACAATATTCCGCAGCTTTATCACTTGTTGCGCGATCCGTCTGAGCGTTTTGACGTGTCAGAAAAATACCCAGAAGTGATGGCTGATTTGTTGGCTGCGGCGGCGGAACACCAACAAAGCGTAGACATACAGCCGCCATTGTTTGATCGTCGACTAATGCCTCGTTAAAGGCACCTGTACCGAATGCAACTTGTCCACGAATGGCCGGGAGAGATGAAATGTCAGCAATACCATTAGCTATACCTACAGAAGCCAGCATCAGTGTAGATTGGTTCAACCAATGTTTTGCCAGTTTGGGTTTGCAAACTCAGGTTGTTGGGTTTACGGCCAAGCAAATAGGTACCGGACAAATTGGTAAATGTATTCGCTACAGTTTCGACCTGAAAAACGTGGAGGCTCAAACTCCGGATGTGCCGCTGAGTGTAATCGGCAAGTATCCTGCTGATGACGAAAGCAGCCGCATGACGGGTGTGGCGTTGCAAAACTTTCTTAAAGAGGTGCGTTTTTATCAGCAGCTGCAAGATCGGTTGCAGATCAAAACGCCCAAGTGCTACTTTGCTGAAATCATTGACCAAGGCCCAGAATTTTTCGTTTTGCTAGAAGACTTGGCGCCAGGGGAGCAGGGCGATCAGTTGCTCGGCTGTGATCCAGTCGTTGCGAAAGCAGCACTGACTGAATTAGTTGGCCTACATGCCCCAAGTTGGTGTGATCAAAGTTTGCGCGGGCTGACTTGGCTGCGCGACGAAGAACTCGCCCAAAGTTCTGCCACTATGGATATGTATCGCGCCCAGCTTGATGGGTTCATTGAGCGTTTTGCCCCGCACCTTACTGAAGACGAGCAGTGGATTATTAAGCAAGTAGGCGCGGTAGAAAATTCTCCATTTACGGCAAGCTTCCCAGAACCCTTTTCTTTAATTCACGTAGACTATCGGTTGGACAACCTGATGATTGATCGTAGTGGCGGTGGCTGCAAGATCACGGCCCTAGATTGGCAAAGCATTACGTTAGGTGCGCCAATGAATGATGTGGCCTATTTTATAGGCGCCGGTCTCGAGCCAGAAGTTAGGCGACCCGTAGAAGAGGATCTTGTGAAAGGTTACTACCAAGATTTAGTGAACGCCGGCGTGCAAGATTTCGGCTGGGAAGCCTGCTGGCAAAATTATCGCAGCGGCGCATTTGCAGGCTTTGCGGTGACTGTAATTGCCTCAATGTTGGTCCAGCGGACCGAGCGCGGTGATGAAATGTTTGCCACCATGGCGCGCCGTCACGCTCGTCATGCACTAGACCTCAACGCCCAAGAATTCCTTATATAAACTCTGCCATAAACTCCGCAATCCAGCTCAATGCTACCTTTTGTCAGAAATTAGGTAGCCTATGGGTTCTCGCCTCTTGTGTTTTCTTCGTATCCAAATTCTCCTGCATATATCCATTGCCTAGCGCGTCGCTAGCGCAAAATTAACTGTGTTTTAGATCTATGAATTTAGATCTATGAGTTTAGATCTATGGTTTTAGATCTATGGTTTTTTGATTGATAGTTTTTAATGAGTAGCTTTTGAATATAAGGACGAGCGCAAGATGGCTGAATATGTAATTACCTATTTTGGTGGCAACCCACCTGCAAACGCCGAAGAAGGCGCGCAAAACATGAACGAGTACAGGGAGTGGATGGCCTCACTTGGCGATGCAGCCGTTAGCCCAGCCAATCCATTAAAGAACACTCAAACCATTTCCGCTGACGGCAGCATGGCGAAAGGCAGCGCCTCGGAAATGTCAGGCTTTACTGTCATTAAAGTAGCCTCTATGGAAGAGGCAATGAAAATTGCTCAAGCCTGCCCGTTTTTGAAAATGGGCGGATCTTTGGAAGTGGGTGAACTGATGGTGATGTCGGGTTGAACGACCTAAAATTTGGTGCGCGCAGTTTTTGCTAAAAAAGTATTTAAGAGTATCGAAACGAAATAGCCCAGTAACTACTGGGCTTCCGCTGTTCTTTTGCTTTACTCAAGTTGGTCGATGCTAGTGCTACTTAGATATGTTGTTTGCTATATCTGGCGCTATCTTAAGCCGCCCCAAACCTCTCGCTCAATCTGCCCCGGATTGTCTTGTACAACGCTCTCATCATCAAAGCACATGGTTGCGCGCTGCTCCAAGTTGTAGGCGGGCCAGCCTGGCGTACCTTCGTTAATAAACTGTGTCCACGCGCGGTGCATTGTGTCTGCTACGTGCTGGGGTTTCTTTCCCGGCCCAATAAATACGTCTACGCCAGCGCGGTCTAAGTTGTCGAACGCAAAGGGTATTTCCAGTGCGTGTGTGGCTTTGAGTTTGCCGCCAAATGCCCGTGAGCACCAATTGAACTGATACAGCCAGTTGTTGGTGTTATGAGGCGTGCGTGCTTCCAGCATACGTATCGCTGGGATGCGGAACATGTGGTCCGTGGTTAACGCGACTGAAAGGGCGTCAAGGTCAGCATCAGGTCTTGTTGTTTTATAAGTTGCCAGTGCGGTTTCTGCACCTAAACCTTGGGTGATACGTTGAAGTTTTTCCTCGCTCACACTGCCGCTGCTCCATAAGGTGGTTTCGTCGGCATTGGTCCCGGTGAGCACAGCGACTTGGCTACCCATGCCTTGGCTGATGGCTGTCAGCGGATCTGTGGGTAAAAGCGCTGTACCGTGTACTGGGTAGAAGGGTGCCACCGTGGTACCCAGTTCGCTCATCACACCTGCGCCAGTTTCAAAGTGGCTAGATGTGGCGGCTTGGGCTTGCAGAATTTGTTCTGGTGAAGCTGCCAATAAACCAATGGCATCCTCCTCGCCAAGGTCGGCTAAAAAGCGTTCGGTG
>QXZU01000210.1 GCA_009886205.1 K189A clade bacterium
GGCTCTTATATGCCTCCGTGCTTACTTTGTTTGCCTTGCTTACCTGTGAAGTTGGTAAGGGTTTTTTCATCTCCGTTTCCGTCATGGGTCTGTCTCCGGCTTGCCTTTGACTGTCGGAGATGCCCACACGTTCCATTGCAATATGGCTTTCGGTGGTAGTTGACGGTGCATTTTTGCCGTTGGGTGTTTGCATTAATTGATTAACTTTAGCTTCATGGAATTAGGTTAAAAGAGGGTGCGCGCGCCAGTAATGGCCATTTACCTTTTTTGTTGTAGGTTTATTGCCTTGCTTGGTTGTCGGCTGAGGTCGATGGTCATCGGCGAACTCTGTAATTTTGAATAGCCGATTGCCTAGGTTTGAGACGGCAGATAACTCCGCTGGTTTGGCGTCATCGCTGATGCTTTACGCCTGCATGGTCAACACACTGAAAAGACATTTTTGGAGGGTTTGTACATGCAAGGTTTACGAACGGATTACTCGATATCAAACGATGCTCAATCAATGAGCGCAGAAGCTGTTTCCTCAGATGGGCCGATGATCACGGAAAAAATATTGCCCAGGCAGCTGGTGCAAAATCGAAAAAGCGCGAGGGTAAGCGAGGGCTTCACGCTGGTAGAGTTGATGATCGTCATTGCCATTATTGGTGTGATCGCAACCTTCGCGGTGCCGGCTTTCCAAGGTTATGTTGTTACGGCTAACAGCGCGAAGGTGAATGTTCATTACGAGCAGGCAGTAAACTGGTCCAAGGGCGAGATGTTGAGGTTACGAGCTCAGATGTCTAGCGGCTTTGATCGCACAGAAGTGAGCGAAAGCAGAGATACGGCGCAGAAATGGCTAGATGCATTACAGGCCGAAGTGGCCGGTACGGACGCCACGTCCCCAGAGGGTAGTGCCGCTTATTCCGTGGACGCTGAGACTGCTGGTGGTGATGCATCTATTCTTTTCGTACTTGCAGGGGATATTGCCGCTGGTGATGCGGTCGTCACATTGACTCGTCCAATTTATGGCGAGTTTAGCGCCGTAGATTCCACCAACGTTTGTTGGAACCCAGATGATTGTTAGTAGAGTCAGATTGCCCCATTTTCAGCCGGTGACGCGTTTGTGAAAATAATGGGCATAGAAACAGAAACAGAAACAGTCGTTCGGCAACCGACCTTTGGCTTGGCCAGAGGATTTACCCTGCTAGAGGTGCTCGTTGTTGTGGGTATTATTGCGATGCTCTCGAGTATTGCTTGGCCTCAGTGGCAAAGGCATGTGGCATCAAGTCAGCAAGCTGTGCTGGTGGCGAATATCCATTCGATGTCGTTTTTTCAAGAAAGCTACAAATTGCGTCACGGTACCTATGCTGTGGGGTTGGCTGGTCGGGATGAAATCTCTTCGACCATCGGCTGGGTAATTGAGAGTGAGGACGACACCGTTTATGAAGTGCAAGAGGGTGACGGTTCGTTTTATCAGGTGGTGGCGATAGACTCAGACGGTGTATCAGTATGTTTGCATATGCCTAGCCGACAACAATGTTAACCATGGGTGAGCCTGTAGCGACGGGATTTTTTCGTTGGCCTAACTATTTTTAGTTATATGCTGTGCGCTTGTGAGACGTATGCAGTGCTGTGCCTACGTGTTGCGGGTATATAAGATGGAGGCCAAATTCATTTTGAGTAATATGTATGCCCAGCGCACTCTTGCCTACTTCTCAGCCTAGTTCACGGCGCATGTCCTTGTTCAGATGGATCTGGGTAATGCTCGGGTGCTTAACGATATCCATTGCTTCAGCAGGAGATTCAGTGAACGACCAATTTAAAAGAATGCAACCATGCCCGTCCTCGCCCAATTGCGTATCTAGTATTTCAGACTCTGGTTCGCACTTCATAGAACCGCTAGTGGCGGTAGAAGATTCTCAGGCGCTGATTGCCGCTGTTAAGATGAATCTTGAAGAGGATGCCTCATTCTCGATAATTGAATCGGAACCCGGCTATTTGCGGGCTGAAGCGCGCACCCGGTTGTTGGGGTTTGTTGACGACGTAGAATTTCAAACTCGCCAAGACTCGAGTGTGGTGGATATGCGCTCTGGCTCAAGAGTAGGGTATTCAGATTTAGGTAAAAATCGGCGGCGGCTAGAAGCCTTGCGTAAGTCTCTTGTCAAGGCTGAGCTTGCTTCACGATAGAGTGTATGGCGCTGTTGCTCGCTGGACTTTAACGGCGCTGATGAGAAGCCCCATGGTTGCTTAGATTTACGCAAATCAATGCGCGCAAAGTCGACCGGCCCCCAATATTGCTGTTAATCTATATGCACAACAAGAATAAAAAAGGATTTCTAGTGTTTGTAAAGCATTCAAAGAATTTAGTGATTGGCTTACTTAGCCTGATGTTCGCATTTTCCACGCCTGTATTTGCCGGCGGCCACAAAAGTGGACACGAAGGCGGACATGAAGGTGGACATGAAGGCGGCCATGAAGGCGGACATGGATACGCCGGTATACACTCAAGTGGTCTTTCAAAAGCTGAAAAAATAAAGTTAGCTGCAGCCGCAGCGCCCAGCAACGTCAGTGATAACGCGCTAATTTTGGACGCTGACAATAGTGTCCTTCGTGAAGGCGATAACGGTTGGGTATGCATGGTGGGTACACCTCCCTCCTACGAGAATCCCATGTGTGTAGATGCTCCCTGGCAACGTTGGCTAGACGCGTATATGAACCAGAAACCTTACAAGAACGACACCGATGCGATTGGCGTCTCCTACATGTTAATCGGCGATATACCGGTAGATAACGACAGCCCGATGAATTTGGACGAATCCAAAGGTAATTGGGTTCAGGAAGGACCTCATCTAATGATTTTAGTGCCTCAAGCGCTTTTTGGTGATTTACCCAGGGACCCTTATGCGGGTGGTCCCTACGTTATGTGGGAAGGCAGCGATTTTGCTCACATTATGGTGCCACTGGAGAAGACCACTCCAATCGTTTATGAGTAGCCATGTAGGCACAGAAATAGGCAGCGTAAGTGAACGTTACGGGTGGAATGCTGCGTGAACCTGGACGAAACAGCGATCAATGAAAAGATTGGGCAGCTCAGATCAGAACTGGTTTTCTTGGCTGACGAGATCGAGACCATCGGTGAAGATGCCGTCCGTCAACCTGAGAAATACGGCCCTCAAGCTTTAGAAGAATTGCGCCATACCCATATGGGCGAGGTGCTTCGTTTGAGAACTGAGTTGGACAGCATGGAAAATGCTTTGCAGAGCCTAAAGAACGCTTTATAAAAAGGTTCAGTCGTAAAGTCGCTTACTGCTTACATCTCACTCATAGTGACGATCAATGCAGATAATGGGGCGATGCGAGAAAAGAACAACAATAGAATCAAAAACATAAACCAAAACAAAACAAAAAAACAAAAAAACAAAAATAGAATCAAAAATAAAAAAGACGAAAAGGAATATGTCATGAA
>QXZU01000022.1:0-2633 GCA_009886205.1 K189A clade bacterium
GGTTGAGTAGATTGGTTAGAGAAAAGTTAGCTGTCACGCTGTGGCTTTGCGCAGCCCTATTAGCAGGTTGTGGCCAAGGCGAGATCAAACACTTTAAGGCCAATGAATACCCCCAAGCGCTGTCCGATTGGGGGATTATTGAGGTTCGGGGAGAACAACTAAGGGTCAATGACTCGGCGGTAGTTTACGACCTGAATACCGGGTTATTTTCCGACTATGCCCTGAAACTCAGAACAGTATTTGTGCCGATTGGTGCAAGCGCTGATTACCACCCCGACGACACCTTCGCGATGCCCGTGGGCAGCATAATCAGTAAAACGTTTTTCTACCCCAAGGACGCCCAGGGTCGCCTAATGACTACCAGTACTTGGCAAGGCAATCCAATGGATGTATCTACTGCCACGCATCAGTTGGTGGAAACACGCTTGCTGGTGAAGCAAGCTGAAGGGTGGGATGCAGTGTCCTACATCTGGCAAGGCGATGAGGCTTACCTCAGCGTCACGGGCAAATTACAAAGATTCACTTTGGCGAATGATGTCCCCTTGAACTACTTGGTACCCAGTCGCAATCAATGCGCGTCCTGCCACGCCACCAATCACACCACTGGCGAAATTCGCCCGATAGGGATAAAAGCACGGCACCTGAATAGAACCACCGACTTGTATCAAGCGAACCAATTAACCCATTGGCAGAGCAAGGGCATATTGAAAGGCGTCACTGAACCGGCCCCAGCTAACGCACTTTGGAATGATGAAGGCGCAAGCCTCAACCATAGGGCGCGTTCATACTTAGATATTAACTGCGGTCATTGCCACAATTCTGCCGGGGCGGCGGATACCTCTGGTTTGTTGCTGGACTACGCAGACCATCCGAAGCTCGCAATGGGCTACTGTAAGCCCCCTATCGCAGCAGGCAGAGGTTCAGGAGGGAGATTGTACTCTATTGTCCCAGGACACCCAGAGGCGTCGATTTTGAGCTTTCGCCTAGAGACGAATAACCCAGCCATGATGATGCCGGAACTCGGCAGATCATTGGTGCACAACGAAGGCGTGGAATTGGTTTCGTCTTGGATTGCAGAGCTTGAAGGCGAGTGTATCTAGCAAGCTTATTCGCACGCTTGCTTATAGTCTGCCATCGTCTTGCTTAGTGCAGATACATCGACCGAGAAGACATTGAACCTAGCGTCCACAGCGCCCAGCTCGGCTTGCGTCACAACCCTAACTCGCCGGGGTATCTGCCCGCTCCGCTCGCATCTCTTTTAATCGAATAACGATCTCCTGATGGCGCGCACGATTTAGGCCATATTTGGAATAACAATAAATACTCACTACGGCGAAACCAGAAACAATGGGCCCGTAGATCCAGCCAAGCCATGCCACCGTAACTGCAGGCACATCAGTAGCTGACTGAATAGCGTTTCCGGTGGGCCAATCAATCAAGGTCAAAGCAAAGCCCGCCACTACAGTGCCTGCACCTGTGGTGACCTTATTAGAGAAGGAGATGGCCGAGAAGAAAATACCTTCCTGACGTTGCTGAGTTTGTAGTTCGTGCTCGTCTACCACGTCGGCAACCATAGAGTTGAAGGCAACCAGTGCTTGAACCACACCAAAGCCTTGAATGAACTTAATAACAATCAATGTCGTCAACAGTTCACTCGTGCCATTTTCTGGCAGCACACCCATAAAGCGCAAAACAATAGGCAGCACTTGGCAAGTGGCCCAGCAGCCGGTGCCAAATAAAATTGAGGGTTTCTTGTCAAACATAACCGTAAAGCGGCGGGCAAATAGCGTACCAATCAACGCGCCAATTGGCGTAGCCATAAAGAATAACAGATTGCCTTTACTCTGCAGTTCCCAAAAGTAGGTGTTCATATGCAGGTTGAGGGCATGATCTACGCCAACCATCATGTATACAACCAGTACCCCACAGAACAACCAGCGAAACGAAATATTAGTTAACGCTGACGCTAACTCACTGAAGGTTCTTTTCAGTACAGGCAGAAGACCGCCCACAATAGCATCCGTTTTAGCCTGGGGCAGATAAGGCACACGACTCTCAGTACCGCGCGCTGTGATGCCAACAGCCGTACACATAATGAGTGCCATGGTGAGTCCAAACGGCCCGTAAGCGCTGGCGTCAAATTGGCCTTCGGAAAAAAACACGTAGAAACCGATGAAGTAGGTCAGCATGTGGCCTACGTAACTGAAGAAGTATCTGTAGGCGACCACCTCGGTGCGCTCGTTAAAGTCTTCAGACAACTCGGCACCCAGCGCAACGTGAGGCACGTGATATAGGGTCATGGCTACACGGGTCAGTACCGCAAAAGTTGTAAGCCACAGAAACAAACTAAATTCGGATAACTCAGGCGGGCTAAACAAACCATAGAAAGCCAGCCCAAGAGGGAGAATGGACCAATACAAAAACGGATGCCTACGACCCAGCTTGCTGCGCCAATTATCGGACATCGATCCCACCACAGGATCAGAGATGGCATCAAAAGCCAGCGCTATGCCCACGGCAAAGCCAGTATAAATGGTGGGCAGACCCAGCACCTGGGTGTAGTAAAAGAAGACAAACACATTGAACGCACCATTTTTAATGCCTTCCGCTGCTTGCCCAACGCCATAACTTAC
>QXZU01000022.1:2643-2912 GCA_009886205.1 K189A clade bacterium
TTATTCCGCGAGTCAGCGGAGCTGTTGTCCCTTCCATGACCAAAGAGTACAACGAGCAAAGCTAGGAGTAACTAATAATTGAAAGCAAAATCAAATTATTTATACGAACCAATTAAGCCATGTGCACTTTAGCTTCAAAGCCATTTGGCATAGGCTAATTAACGAGGAAAAAAATTATTGCTGGCTAGAAAAGCGCTAAGGACCAACTTATGAACACCCAGAGCAAGGAAAACAATGCCGCCATTGGCACGCCATTAATATGCCCCACC
>QXZU01000023.1 GCA_009886205.1 K189A clade bacterium
CAAGGGGCTGCGACACGACACCATCAAAAAAGGCGGCCATTTTCTGCAAGAGAACGCTCCAGAGCAGGTGTCGAATGCCATCATTAATTTGATAAAAACCACTTAACAGCGAAAATTGAGCGGTAACAAAGCGCGGTGGAATATCGACTAACCCTTCAACGCCCCTACTTTCAGAGAGCACAGAGCCGCAATATGAAAACGACAACACTTTATGGATCCGCATTGTCACTCTACACAGGCAGAGCCAGAAGCTACCTGATTAAAGCCGGCATTGATTACCGTGAGGTGATTCCCAACACGCCATACTTCGCCAAGAACGTACTGCCCAAGGCCGGCGGGCGTCAGTCCATACCCACCCTTGAGTTGGCAGATGGCAGCGTTATCCGGGACGGCGCAGCAATTATTGATCACTTTGAACACGCCTCACAAAACGGCTTTTCTCCAACCTCGCCTAAGCAAAGAATCCTCAGCTTACTCTTTGATGTCATTGGCGCTGAAGGATTACTGCGCCCGGCCATGCACTACCGCTGGAACTTTGCTGAGGAAAATCTCAAATACTTAGAATTCCATTTTGAAGCTATGATGCCCCACCGACCTGATCGCAAAGAAAAAGGGGTCGCTGCCGCTAACCGCATGCGTTCAGCTGCAATCGGCTTTGGTGTTGTGCCCTCCACTATGGCGTTGGTAGAAACCCTTTACGTGGAACTGATGGAAAAACTCGACAACCATTTCTCCGAGCACCCTTACCTGTTAGGCGGCAAGCCCTGCATAGGCGACTTTGGCATCATGGCGCCCCTTTACGGACACCTGGGCCGCGACCCCGCGCCACTGGCACTGATGCAGAAAAAGGCCATACGCTTGTTCCGCTGGGTTGAACGCATGAACAGGCCAGACGCTGACATGGGCGAATTTGCCGCCGCTGAAGAAAGCTATCTCACAGGCGACCAGATCCCCGATACGCTGATAGAAGTGCTCAAACACATCGCTATTGATTTCATGCCAGAAACTAAGGCCGCTGCCCAGTGCATCAATGAATGGCTGAATGGGCAAACAGACCTAGCGCCAAATACCCAAGTGGTGCGCGGCGTGGGCAACTGTGAATTTGAGATTCGCGGCACTCCCATCAGCGCGTTGGCGCAACCCTACCGTTTTTATCTACTTAAACGTGTGCAAGATGAATACGCAGGTCTAGATGCAGTGGCGCAAGCAGAGGTTCAATCGCTGCTGTCTGCCTGCAACATGTCTGAACTTCTGAACCTTAAGATCAATCGCGAGATTGGCAGGCGCGACAACCTTGAGGTATGGGTGTAATGAAAATGCTGCGCAAAGTACCGACAATACTGCTAAGGACCACCCTGATCCTCAGCGCGATTGTTATCGCCCTATTTTGCTTCGTGTTCTTTTCCCCAAGACCACCGCTGAGCATAGACCCAGCTACCCTTATTGGTGACGGCAGTACAATTAACTATTGCCAGCTACCCGTGCTCGACGGCAGCGGCAAAATGGCCAAAGACATTGCCAAGGGCAACACACCGAACTGCGCCTACGACCACTTCCCACTGCCGATTTTGCGCGAATGCACAGAACCCTTGGTCGCGGGCGCAGCGGACATTCGCGGGCTGTGGATGGGCGTCAGTGGCAAGGTTGGGCATGTGGAGCGCGTGGAACAGTGCGGCGCAAGAACCGTCATTACCAGCAGCGGCATCATTCATGACTCTGGCCCCAACGCTACCGGCGGGTTCAACTCTAACGATACCGAGGGCAATGTGACTTTCAGCATCGGCAACAAAGACTACTGCCCAAGAACCTCCGCCAGCAAAATTTGGAACAATGGCGTGTTGGAATTCCGCGCGTTGGGTTGGGGACCTATTGTTGTTAGGCGTTATCTTCAGGGCGAGCAACTGATATGGGAATACGCAGACGGCACCACCACTACCATGCAGCGCCTTTGCCAGTTACCCGAAGACCAGATAACACCCAAGCCCAGAGGCCGCCGCCTTAAATTTCTCTCTGAAGACTAAGACACTATCTCTCGCAGCGAATCCCCCGCGATAATGCCCCGCAGCATCCACACGCAGACAAAAGCCGTTTTTTAGTAATCTTATTAAGCAGTAATTCCTTTAATAACGGCTTTATCTTCTACGTTATATATCTAAGAAAAAGTACCATTCGTCATCCAAACCTAACAATTATATTCGGACCTAATAACCTCTTATCTATAAATCGCTAAACAGAAGATATTACATGCGAGAAGTACTTCCGCTCATTGCCGCTCTACTAGTTTTTATCGGCTGGATCAGTTTAATAGGTAATCCACATGTTGTTGAAACAGTGATTGGTTTAATGATCGCAAGCGGCACCTACTTTTTTGTATGGATAAAGACCAAAAAGCGCGACTGACTAAATACTCCTAACAAGACACTAAACTTACATTGTTATCTAACTGTATTAGTGCGTGGCATTTCGTTTGAGCTTTTTTCTTTGGCCCCAGCCAGACGGCTGGGAGACCAACAAAAAACCTAAATGCCAGTGTCTTCCCCTCAGATCCTTATACCGGGTCCGCAATTTTCAGCAATTGTTTACCTAAATTTTGACCGGTAAACAGTCGCTGTAGGGTGTCAGGGATATTGTCAAAACCTTCTTGCAGATCTACTTGGTATTTTAGCTCTCCAGAGGCTATCCAACCCAGAAGGTCTTCAATGGCTTCTGCGGCGCGTGGGAAATAATCTAAGATAATAAACCCTTCCATACGCGAACGGGTAGTCACCAAATTCATCAAGTTAGAGGGTCCAGGCACAGGTTCCGTTGCGTTGTAACCTGAGATACCGCCACACATAACCACCCTGGCGTTCAAGTTAATGTGATTCAGAGCCGCTTCCAAAATCTCTCCGCCCACGTTGTCAAAGTAGACATCCAGTTTATTTGGGCAGGTTGCGCCAATTCGCGCATTTACGTTTTCGTTTTTGTAATCGATGACCTCATCGAAGCCAGCCTCGTTCTTCAGCCATGCACACTTCTGAGCACCGCCGGCTATACCCACAACTTTGCAGCCCTTAATGCGGGCAATTTGCCCTGCCACCGAGCCTGTTGCACCCGCAGCGCCAGACACCAGTACGGTCTCGCCGGGCTGAGGGTTGCCCAATTCCAGCAGGCCAAAGTAGGCCGTGAGACCGGTAATGCCTAATACCGACAACATCATTTCAGGTGATACACCGGCAGGCAGTTTAGACAAGCCCATAGGCCCTTGGTTTGGTGCGACAACCACAAAGTCCTGCCAGCCACCGGTAGTTTGGACAATATCCCCTACCGCAAAATCAGGGTGACGACTCTCTGTCACCTGACCGACAGAACCGGCACGCATAGGCTCACCAATACCCACTGGCGGCAAGTAGCTTTCTCTGTCTTCCATCCACCCGCGCTGAGTAGGATCAAAGGACAAGAATAGATTTCGGACCAATACCTCTCCCTCAGCAGGCGAAGGAATAGGACTTTCAGTAAATGTGAAGTTGTCTTTTGTGACCAAACCCGAAGGCCGTTTTGCCAAAACCCATTGACGATTGATGTTCATGTAAAAGCGCTCCCTAAAAAATTAAATTGCTGCTGGGGCATGCCTGACGCCACGTGTCCCAAGCAGGCTTGGGGCGACAACCCGCATGGCAAGGCATCGAGTTAATCGCTGACAAAGCAGGCAAATATCATCCGGTACCCTATTGGGTTCCAGACTACGACAGGCCTTCAACAGTCAGTTAGGCAGACTACAGGATTTCATTTTTGGGTCTAGGTGCCAATGCAACAGTTTTGGCCTTTCTAACGCGTACAAGCGCATTCAGGCCCTGCCTCTCGCACCTAGCGCCCTATCACTAGCGCCCTATCAGAGCGGCTGGATTTCAGCAGCTTAAGCCATGCCGAGAAACATCATCGACATTGGCCACCGCCAGTATTACATTGCGCCACGACTTCGCGTAAAAGCTAAAAAATCACTCTGAAAAGAAAAAACACAGGAACCCTGCTCACATGCTTCAAGCAAAGCGCCCAACAAAGCTTCATAAAAATCTCAAATTTCCAGCCTTTATAAATTTCGCACTGAGCCTGTTTTTGTTCGCAGCCAGCACCGTACAAGCCGCCTATGACCGCGACATGCCCATGCTCCAAACAAGCAATGGCGACATCGAGATTGCGTATTTAAGCGTTGGTGATGAGCAAGCCACGCCCATTCTCATCGTTATGGGGCTCTCTGCATCTCACCGCATTTGGGATCCGGCATTAATAAACGGTCTACTCGATGGCGGTTACCGCGTGATACTATTAGACAACCGCGACACAGGTGAATCGTCAAGAGTAGAGGGCAAAGGCAAACTTTGGCTGTGGTGGCAACTGTTAAAATCACAAATAGGCCTTAGCGTTGACTCACCCTACCCGCTAGCCGACATGGCCGGCGACGCAGTAGCGGTACTGGACACTTTGGACATTGAACAGGCCCATGTCATCGGTGCGTCAATGGGCGGCATGATTGCGCAAATCATTGCCTACGATCACTC
>QXZU01000024.1 GCA_009886205.1 K189A clade bacterium
TATATAGCCGGAGATGAAAACGGGCTTGTTGGCTAAATTTCCACCAAAGTAAAGGTCGTACCTGGATTGCCAATGACCGTTAACGAACAGTCTTGAAACCCATCTTCTACGGAGTAGCGCAAATCGGGTTGAAACCTAAAACCGGCAAAACCCTTGTCGCAATATAGTTTCAGCTCAGCCAACTCGCCCTTAACATCAACTATGTAGAACGACTGCTTTAACAATTTGTGAGAGAACTTATTGGCATCGTTTATCCAACCCTCCAACGAAACGGGCTGATCCGATTAAGCAAAACCTAAGATTTTGTCCACAGTCTCTTTTAATTGCTGCCGCATTTCAGGCTCTAGTTGATATTCACCCAGTGTCTCCCAAGTGTCTAAGGCATTGCCCAACATTTGCCTTTACACCTGCATCCAAAAAATTCCGGTGTGAAGAGATTTAAGCGTTGCTTTGGACAAGTAACTCGACTGCCTTTCATGACCTACCGCGCGAATTAGAGCAACATATCCCGACCACTGATCATCATGATGAATGTGGTATGAAGCACGAGCTATATTGATGAAAGAATCTTCATAGAGATTCCCCGCGCCTTGTTTTTCTAGGACAGAAAACGCTTCTTCCATCTTTTGCTCGTCGCCCACTCCTTCCTTTACGCTTTGCAGCAACTTCATAAATTTCTTATACCGCTTCAAAAATCTTGTCGTTGCGCCCTTTGATCCGCCACTGAGCGCAAAAGTGATCTTTGCTGCTGCACCAGCATCAATAGCCCGACCTTCAAATTGAGCTGGCTCATACCTATATTTTTTAGCCGCTTCTAAGGCAGCCTTGCCAAAATCCTTACCCCCGGAGTAATCGATAACCTCCCAATCGTAGGTGCTCCCCTACGCATCCACCATGTATTGCACCACAGCCCAGCCTTCTCGCCCCCTTTTCTGTGCGGAACGAGGGTATTTTGGATTAGGCCTTTCTATCATCCGGGGCCTGGAATAAGTCTCAATCTCTATCTTTTGGTCAGGCTCAGCCTCTAACTGCGCGGATTGCTGAACAGTGCCTTGCTTTGGGTCTTCCGGCTTCAAGCCTTCAGCAAAAGCCGTTGGGATAGAAACGCAACCCGCCAGAACGCATGAACTTAATATAACGAAGTGCATAAGGTATCTTCTCTAGGGTCTATTAATTGGTTTCTCTATTGGTTTCGGCCCATGTTCGATGACCAGCGCACACAAATTAGAAACATCTAACAACAGCGTTCATTGAAACGCCCAAAACGGCTGCCTGCCAATGCCCTCTACCACCCAACGGCATTAACAACCCAACCAACGGCGTATTTCTCATCTAACCCAAAAATGCGCTAACCTTGGGCCACACGATTTAGACAACTTAGAGCCACCATGCAGAATATTCTCGACACCTTATGGGCCTTACACCAAAACCCAGACCTTGATCCAGCCCCCCTGTTAGAAGCGCCTGAACTCAGCGCTGACGAAGGGCAGCAGCTGCAATTGCAATTACTGGAGCGGTGGTTGGAACAGGGCGAAGAGCTTGCCGGGTGGAAAATAGGTATGACTTCAGGGGAGTCGCGCAATGCACTGGGCGATGGCATTCGCCCATTTGGCTTTGTATTGCGCAGCCGCACACTCATGAGTGGTGCCAGCATTCCGCGCAAAAATTTATATAAAGGTGGGGTCGAAAATGAACTGTGCTTTGTTATGGCAGACTATCTAGGCGAGGCCGCAACACCTGAGCGCGCAAAATCAGCCATCGCTGGTGTAGCACCGGCCTTTGAGATCAACCAAAAGCGCCTGCCCCCGGGCTGTTCAGCAGGTTTAAGAGTTTCCGACAACCTATCTAACTGGGGCATCGTCGTCGGCGACACGGTGCCACTGGTAAATACCACGGCAGAGTTAACTGAACTTGAAGTCGCCCTGTACAGCCAAAGCGAGGGCGAAGACGAGCAATTAATCGAGCGCGTTCCTAGCCAAGGTCACATTGACGATCACTTTGAATCACTGAGCATTTTGGCCAATCGACTCCACCGCTTTGGTCACACCTTGGCACCAAATCAATACATTATTACCGGCGCTTACGGCAAAACGCCTTTTGCAGCCGGAGACTTTCGCGGAGATTTCAGCATAGGTATTGGCGGCGTCAGCGTGCAGATAACCGCCTAGCGAAACTAATGCTAACCTAGAACCTAGCGGTAGCATTACCTAATCAAATAAGAGCATAAATTGCCAACTTGAAAAGCTGACCAAAAAAATCAACTATAAAAGCCAGCTATCAAAACCATCAAAGAAGGCTGGCTACACTAGCCAACAACGCATCAATAAAGCAGGGGAAAACATTGTGACTGAAGAGAGCAAACCTAAAACCAGACCAGAACCCAGCCTATTCTCAATGTTGTCTCGTGATATTGGCATAGCCCTTATCGCTCTCTCTGTCTGGGCAGCCGCAGATACTTGGTACCTGTTTTCTGGCCTTTGGTTTGCGCAATTACTGAGCATTGGCGATGCCATTTTTGTCGGCTACATACTCGGCGCACTCTTTCACGAATGGGGCCACTATGCGGGTGCTAAGTTATCTGGCGCGGTCGCCCCCCGGGTCATGCCCAGAAGCTTTTCGTTATTCCGCTTTAACTTTGATATGTCTATTAATGATCAGCGCCAATTTCACTGGATGAGCTTTGGCGGCTGGGCATTACATTGGACGCTGTTAGTACTTTTGGTTATCGCCATTCCCTTTGACAGCCTGGGACGTATCGCCCTGGTCAGCTCTGTATTCGGTTTTATCGTTTACGCCACCGTTATTGAAACGGGCATTTTGCGTCAAACCTTAGACGGCGCTGACCCTAAAGAAACTCTAGATCAACTGTCAGCAAAGACATTCCAGCAAGCCACAGCGGCGGGCATGTTAGGGGGGCTTTTCGCCTTAGCTGCGCTGAGCTAATCAATGCACCTACCTGCCCTAATTTAATTAAAGAGCATGGCTAACAGAAAAGGTTGAATCATATGTCCCTTAGAGCACTGATTTTTGCACCAGGCGTGCAAGCTAGGGCCCTACGCACAAGCCTTGTGGTGGGTTCACTATTGGCGTTGATCAATCATGGGGATAGTATTCTGGCTGGCACGTTAAGTGGCGGCGCAATACTGAAAATATTGCTTACCTACGCGGTACCATATTGCGTTGCGCTCTATGCCAGTGTCAGTGCCATGAATGCCATGGCAGGCACTGCGAACCCAGAAGATGAGCCCAAAATTCACTAGCACCCCTGCTCGCGATCTTACTCCTACTACTGCAATCAGTTTTGCAGACCAGATAACTCGTAGCCTCGCCCTTCGACTAAGCCTCTAAACCCGACTCTGTGGCTGCATCACCAGTGACCCGCACATGGCGCATAACTCGAGGCTGGTTGTAATCATAAGGTCGCGCTCGATGCAGCACACAACGGTTGTCCCACATCACTACGTCTCCGGGCGTCCAACTGTGGGTCAGCACTCTGGGCGGTTGGCAGGCAAATTCTACCAACTCTGCCAACAATGCTTCAGAGTCAGCTTCACTTAAACCGGGAAT
>QXZU01000025.1 GCA_009886205.1 K189A clade bacterium
ACTCTGTTAAAGCGTCGATACTTTGATCATCAAACATTTTCTTTCCCCATTTTTTCGGCCATTTCTTGCCCCGTTTCTTTGCCCGTCGCTTGCTCCATGTCGGCTCTAGCAATCACTGCCCGTGCATAAACGATACAATTAAAATTGTACGTATAAAAAAGGCCCAACGTAGAACGCCGAGCCTTTTCTTAGTTTGGTTAGAACTTATTAGCCCCAACACAAGCACCAGCCTAATACAGGCCTAACGCCTGCTCTAAGGCTTACTCTAAGACCAGCTACAACAACAATTGGTGCTTTAGAAGCTCGCCTAAACTAGGCGCGCAGTGAAGGCAGTTGATAGCCTTTTGCATCCAAATCCGCCCTGACCACTTTCTTGTCCATCTTACCGGTAGAGGTTAATGGAATAGCGTCGATGTAGAGCACTTCGTCTGGCAGCTGCCATTTAGCAAAGGCCGTTTCGCAGTGCGCTAACACTTGCTCTTGGGTAACTTCTTTACCCGGCTCTAAGACGATTAACGCAACTGGTCGCTCATCCCACTTGGGGTGAGGTTGTGCAACAACACACGCCTGGGCTACGCCCGGCACGCCGACAATGTGGTTTTCTAAATCTACTGACGAGATCCACTCACCGCCACTCTTTACAAGGTCTTTTGAGCGGTCAGAGATGATCAAATATTCTTCTGGATCGATCTTGCCCACGTCGCCTGTGATCAACCAGCCATTGTGGAACTTATCTGGTTGAGGATTATTAAAGTACTCTGAGCAAATCCACGGTCCGCGAACCAAAATTTCGCCAACACTTTCGCCGTCGTGCGGCACACGATTAAAGTCTTCGTCGAAGATGTCTAGCTCAATGCCTGGCATTAACAGACCTGCCTTGGCAACGTTTTCAAATTGCTCGTCTTCGGTCAACGACAACTGCGAACGCTTCATTACGCGGCGCGACAATGTGGCTAAAGGTGAGGTTTCGGTCATGCCCCAACCTTGAATCATTTCAACATCTAGCTCGTCCCAGAACCAACGAATAAGCGATGGTGGGGGTGAACTACCGCCACAGGTGAGTCTTGACAGAGAAGACAAATCATATTTACCAGGATCCGCTTCATACAATGCTTTTACGCCCTGCCAAATGGTTGGCACACCGGCGGACAACGTAACTTTTTCGCTGGCCATTAGATCTATCAGTCTGGCTGGATCCATAAACCGGTGTGGCATGACTTGCTTACAGCCCAGCATCAATGCTGACCAAGGAATACCCCAACCCATGGCGTGGAACATAGGCACAATGCCGCAAACGGTATCGGTGCCAGACAAGCCCATTGAGTCGGTTAGACATTGGGTCATTGTGTGCAAATACTGCGAGCGGTGCTCGTACTCAACGCCTTTAGGGTTACCGGTAGTACCACTGGTGTAGCACAAGCCCATAGGTGAATTTTCATCAATCTGCGGCCACTCGTAATGAGTCGGCTTACCGGCAATAAAATCTTCATAGTCGATTGGGTTAGGCAGATCTGTGGTCCAGCCTTCAAAGCCTTCTTCCGTTGCAATAATGACCTGACGCACAGTGGGCATGCGGTCTTTCATCTTTTCCAGTAACGGCAAAATGTCTGCATCAACAATAATCACCTGATCTTCAGCGTGATTAATGATGTAGTCCAAATCGTTTTCGCCCAAACGGACATTCAGGGTATGTAGTACCGCGCCCATGCCCGCACAGGCATGGTATGCCTCGAGATGGCGCGAGCCATTCCACATGAAGGTACCCACGCGATCCCCCACCTTGATCCCCGCTGCGGCCAACGCATGGGCCAACTGATGAGCGCGGTCACGAGTTTGCTTGTAGGTCTGACGGCGAACGCCAGTTTCGGTCATGGTGACAATTTCTTCATTCGGCGCAATTGTGGCGCCGCGATCTAAGATATTCGACATTAATAATGGTGTGTGTTGCATTGCCATGGTGGCACTCTCCTCCCAAGGATCAGATCAATCGGTAATAAATTCAGCGTCCGTACCTGCTACACCTGCGTTAATAGTCTGAACAATATTGAGGAGGTTGCTGCTCACTCTTGGTCCAAGCTATCTAGGCGCTCAGGTACTGTATATTTTTTCGCTGGTGGTTTTTGCGGGTACTTATTTACTCGTACTTTTCGCTGTTGCTGGGAGTCTATCACCCAATATAACCGCCCGGTATAGACTCACACGTCATTTTTAGCGGCTGAGTAACTTTTTAGCGCTGCTCCATCTATAGGTGAAGTAGAAGGAGAAGATGCAGGTATATGTTTCTGACCGACCAAGCCAGATGTTGAACACATGGTCGGCATTATCACCACGTTAACAAGATACCGCTTTGGGAATAGTGAGCAGATGGCCTAGGATACGACTCGGGGAAAGACTGGCAATACAGAATTCGCCTCAAAAGCTTAGCCAAATGGCTATCCAAAAAGATTGGGAATAGCTAAAAAGGCATGAGGGGGCAATATTTCAAAAGAGCAGCACGAGGCAAAGCCAACAAATTTAGACCCGCCCGTCCCAGGAGATCAACCTGCCCCCCATAAGACCGGGCCCTTCGGCGTTTACTACGGCTGGGTCATTGTGATGGTTGCCGGTACGTTGAGCTTTTTAGGCACTGGATTTTATTCCTACTCCAGAGGCATTTTTCTCCCGTCGCTTGCCGAAACCCTAGACAACGGTGAACGTTTCAATATTTCTATGGGCTTTTCACTGGCAGCGGTGACCGGCGCTCTCATTGCACCTTATATTGGCAAGGTTTTAGATCGCGGCTCTCCGCGCAAGGTCATGCTCATTGGCATTGTCATTATGGCAGCGGCTTATCTATCTCTAGCTAACGTGGCGAATTTGCTTCAGTACTATCTGGTTGTTTCTATCGGCATGGGCCTTGGCATAGCCTGCATGGGCGGCCTTTCTTGGCACCGCTCAGTCATTAGCTGGTTTGATCATTGGCGTGGCCGAGCCATTGCGTTTTCAGTTTTGGGCGCGTCTTTAGCGGGCATTATGATGCCCCCATTGGTGACTACCCTTGTTGCAGAATATGGTTGGCGCACCACCTATATCATTTTCGCTGCCACCACTGCCTTAGCCCTGTTTCCAGTGGTTTTTCTTTATATGAAAGATCATCCAAGTGAGGTGGGCGATGTGCGAGATGGCCACAACTATGTGAACGCCAATCCTATGGAAATGGTCGAGATTGTTGAAGACAGCCGGGAATGGACCATTGGCGAAATGTATCGAAGCCGCGCTTTTTGGAGCATTGGCATTATGTTTGGCGCTATGACCTGTGTCTTCTCGGCGGTAATGCTGCATCTATTTGGTCACCTTACTGACATTGGACTAGAGGAAAGCACAGCGGCCTTAATTCTTTCTTGTATTGGCTTGTTCGCCGCAATTGGCAAACCTGTGGTGGGCTGGCTGTCTGACTACTTGGGCGCACGCATCAGTATTTGGTTGGCACTGATCTGCCAAGGCTCAGCCTTGCTCATTTTTACCGTGGCTTCTGGTGCCATGCTGTCGTTCATTGCGGCTTGCCTTTACGGCTTTGGGCTTTCGGGCATGTCTCCGCTGCGCACATTTTCAATTTCCACTGCAATTGGCAGCAAGTCTTTTGGCGCGGCGACCGGCGCGATCCGTTTTATAGAATTGCCTTTTATTCTCAGCGCCTCGCCCATTGCTGGGCTTATTTATGACACTACTGGCAGTTATAAAATGGCGTTTTTAATTCTCTCAGGGCTGATGCTGGTGGCGTGTATTGGCCCCCTCTTTATCAGCGACGGTGGCAAAAGGGGACGCAACAAACGGATGCAAGAGTTGGCGGGTTAACCTAACCCGTAGGCATTAGCTCGGATCTGGCATACCTACAATTACGCCCTCATCGCTAAGGCCTTGAATCTGCTCAGGGCTGTAACCCAGTTCGGTCAAGAGTTCAGTGTTGTGTTCACCCAATCCAGGCGCGGGGCGCTGAATATTGGAGGGTGTTTTATCAAACAGGGCTGCTGGCCGTGGCTGGCGAATACGGCCCGCAATGGGGTGATCAGATTCATGGATCAAATCATTCGCCACAATTTGTGGGTGAGTGATTACTTCCTCACGACTCAGCACCGGTGCGCAGGGCACACCTTCAGCGTCCAGTCGCTCTAACCAATAAGCGGATGTATTTGTGGCAAGCACGTCACCGGTCATCGTCAGGCGAGCGGTGACATTTACAGCGCGGTCATTGGTGGTTAAAAACCGCTCATCTTCCAGCCATTCTAAATGCCCTAATGCGGTACACATACCCTTCCATTCAATATTGCTCATGGCGCCGGCGGTAATGTAGCCATCTTGGGTGGCAAAAATTAAGTCAGGTGACAGCTGGGCCCGGGCGGACTTAACCTCTTTACCTACCAAGGTGAATCCCGACATGCCTTCTGGCCATAGGTAAGAAACCATGGTGTCTAACATGGCTAGTTTTATGTGTTGCCCTTCGCCGGTGCGCGCTCTGGAAAACAACGCTGCGGTAATGGCTTGGGCTGCGGTTAGAGCAGTGGTTTTGTCAGGAATAATGGTGCGAATCATCTTTGGCCTTCCGGTTTCACCATCTGCTTGAATGGAGGCAAGACCTGACAATGCTTGAATCACTGGGTCGTATACTCGTTGATGGGAGAACGGCCCTTTTTCGCCGAAGCCACTGATAGACACATAAATAATGTCGGGCTTTAGTTCGCGCATAGCGTCCTCACCAAAGCCCATGCGCTCAATGGTACCTGGTCGAAAGTTCTGTACGAGCACATCGGCAGTTTTGACTAAGTCGCGCAATACTTGGGCGCCCGCTGCGGTTTTCAAATCTACGGCTATGG
>QXZU01000026.1:0-4643 GCA_009886205.1 K189A clade bacterium
GATTGGATCCAAATTGCCTTGCACAGCCGTGCAGCCCAATTGGTCCCAAGTAGGCGCAAGTGGCGTTCGCCAATCAAAGGCCAACACGTCAATGTCTAACTCAGCCACCGCTGGCAGCAAGTGATAGTTACCCGTACCAAAGTAGATCACCGGCACTTCTTTACCAATCTTTTCTAACAACGACTTCAAGTATGGCTCAACAAAAACTCGGTAATCCTGAACAGACAAATTGCCCACCCAAGTATCGAACAATTGTACGGCCTCTACACCAGCGCTGATTTGTAACTGCAAATAACTGGCTAACTGATCTACTAGTTTTGTGATGAGTTGATGCCAAAGCTCTGGCGCTTCGTGCATCATTTTTTTCACATGCACGTAATTACGCGAACCTTTGCCCTCAATAGCATATGAGGCCAACGTAAACGGCGCGCCAGCAAAACCGATGAGCGCAACATCTTTGGGTAGGTCAGCGTTAATAAATTTGACCGTATCAGCAATGTAAGGTGTTTGCTCAATAGCCGGCCCATTGCGCAGGGCGGCAACATCTTTGGCATTACGAATGGGGTGACTAAAAACCGGTCCTTCGCCTGGCACGTAATTAAGCTCCATACCCATGGGCTCCAAAATGGGCAGCAAGTCCGCAAACATAATTGCCGCATCCACACCTAAGATGCGCTGAGCATCCAGTGTGGCTTGAGCGGCTTTTTCCGGGTTCTTAAAAAAATCTAAACTGGGCAGATTTCCTTTCACCTGATGATACTCGGGCATGTAACGACCTGCTTGGCGGTTCAGCCAAATAGGTGTGTGCGAGGTCGCTTCCCCTCGGCAAGCTTGCAAAAAAACCTTTGCAGATTTATCCATCAATTAGACCTTATAGTTTCTGTTATTTTTCATTTGTTCTTTAATGTTGGTTATCTGAGCATTTATCGAAAACCGAAAACCATCATTTATTACGCCGTTAGAATTTGGCGACAAAGCAGCGCTTTGTTGAAATGACCGTTATTGCGGGTCAATACTCAACGGGCTTACTTCGGCATCATAGTCCACACCGTCAATGCCAAAGCCAAAGATCTTCAAGAAATCTTCGCGGAAACCAGCGAGATCACCTAGTTCCGGCAGATTTTCCGTAGTCACCAACGGCCAACGTTGTTTAACAATATCTTGCACTGGCTCTGACAACTCCAGGTCATCTACGCGAATGCGCCCGGCGTCATCTAAGCGCATCTGGGACCCGTTCTTAAGCTGGGTCGCAAATAAGCGATGAATGTGCGTTATACAATCTTCGTGTAACCCTTGATCTTTCATCGCCTTAAAAAGCAGGGCAACATAAAGAGGCACAACGGGAATTGCTGAACTGGCTTGACTAACTATGGCTTTAAGCACCGCCACTCGAGCGTCCCCACCAATACCCGCTAGTTTTTCGCTAATGGCTTGGCTGGCTCTATCCAAGTCCAACTTTGCTTGGCCCAGAGTGCCTTCCCAATAAATAGGCCAGGTCAGTTCGCTACCAATATAGGTATATGCCACGGTTTTTGCTTGAGGTGCTAAAAGATCAGCTTCGACTAAAGCCTGCATCCAAAACTCCCAATCTTCGCCGCCCATAACTGTGACAGTGTTTTCGGTTTCTTCAGCCGTGGCTGGCTCTAAGTTAACCTCTGACACCTCGCCTTTTTCAACATGCACGGTCTTGATGCTGAGCACTTCACCCAAAGGCTTAATGCTCGAACGGTGCAACACACCAGACTTCGGATGCTGACGAACTGGCGACGCCAGGCTGTAAACAACCAAATCTATCTTGCCCATATCGGCGCGGATGGTGTCTAGTACTTGTGCGCGCATTTCATCAGAGAATGCATCGCCATCCATTGTTTTCGCGTACAAACCGGCAGCTTTGGCTTGTTGTTCAAAAGCCGCATTGTTGTACCAGCCTTGAGAACCCGTCTTAGTTTCGCTAGGCGCTTTTTCAAAGGACACGCCCAAAGTAGAAGCACCACAACCAAAGCCGGCAACAATTCTGCTGGCCAGGCCATAACCACCAGAGCAGCCCAGAACCAAGACGTTTTTAAACTCGCCCGTTGAGATATTGTCCAATTGGCTAACATAGTTCACCTGCTCGCCAACGTGGGCGGCGCAACCTGTAGGGTGCGCGGTTGTGCAAATGAAACCGCGAATACGTGGTTTTACAATCATTCTATTTCCCTTGGTTCGAGTGCGTGGATGTTAAAATTGCGGGCGCCATCATACCTGCTGCTACTGCCCAGCGCATGGCCGCATCTACATCTAGGACTCTGGGGCCATCTCGCCTCACGCTGACCAACGCCTGTTCATCAGCTTTGATCTTATGGTCTCGATCGCCATCTAAGGCGACCACACCTGGACCTTGCAAAACAACCTCTTCGGCAAAGTCCACACGGTGCGTGGAAAGCACGTTGACCGTTTTATAAAAGCCAGGGGAAAGCGGCGCTAAAACCTCGGAACCACCAGGCCCCATATCAACAACCAACCCAACATCGTCTTGGGCATAAACAGGATCAATGTAGCCACCAATAGGCGACATACCGATGGCATTCGGCTCTGCCCTTGTTAACACCATTCGGCTCAGCCGCTGCGCATCAAAAGGCAATAAGTTACCCACATGGTCATTGAGCAAAAGTACCGCGTCGATCAGCCCCACATCTGCGCCCTGAGGCGTTACCAGATGGAGTACTTTGACCGCTTGCTTTAACTCAGTTGGGGCGTCATCAAAGCGACCCAAACAATTTAAACCTGCAACCATACCGGCAATAGTGGGTTCCATAAGCGCCGGAAAGACATTGTTGGTGCCCGTAGAGATTGGAATGAGATCCATGTCTGAACAGGCCCTAACAATGGCCCGGTTAGTGCCGTCGCCGCCTAGCGACACCATAGTGTTGCAGCCCTCGGCCTTAAAAAGCTTTACCGCCTCTTCAGTATCTTTGGCGGAATTGGTAATAGGCACATCAAGAATGTGCACCCGAGCGTTGAGCGGCATCAACTCCAGTGCGAGAGAGGCAATACGAAAAGGCTCTCGGGCAATGTATATGTCTGTTACCCCAGCGGCGTCTGCACCAGCAGCCACTCTGGCAACAATGTCGCGCTTAGCTTCGTGGGTCATATTACTGGCGCGGGCAGCTAGACGCCTGACATCGCGCCCCGACATTGGGTTTACACAGAGCGCAAGTTTACCGTTAGACATTAGCGTTGATAATTCTCAAAGGTGTAGTCACAGCTATGACGCTCATCGGCATAACATTTCTTTTGCATAACTAATTCCCAAGCGGATAAATCTAGCTCAGGAAAAAACACATCGCCCTTGGGTTCTGCATGCACCTGGGTAAGGTATAAGCGGGTGGCCCGAGGCAATGCTAAGGCATAAATTTCAGCGCCACCGATAATCATTATTTCATCTACGCCGTCAATGAGGCCCTGACTCTCAGCAAGTTCTATCCCTGCGTCTAAATCCGCGACAACCTTCACACCTTCGCGATGCCAGTTGGGGTCGCGGGTCATCACAATGTTTGTGCGCCCAGGCAGAGCAGACTTCATGGACTCAAACGTTTTACGCCCCATCAACACAGGCTTACCCATGGTGGTATTCATAAAATGACGCATATCGTCCGGTAGTCGCCAAGGCAAAGTGTTGTCTCGGCCAATGACCCTATTTTCGGCCATGGCCCATACGAGTGAAATATGCATATTAGACCGCTATTGGCGCTTTGATGCCGGGGTGGCATTCGTAGTCGAGGAGTTCAAAGTCTTCATACTTAAACCCAAATATATCTTTCACTTCTGGATTAATGCGCATTTTCGGCAGCGGTAGCGGCTCTCTGGCCAACTGCCGGTCCGTTTGCTCTAAGTGATTGGAGTAAAGGTGCGCGTCCCCCAGTGTGTGAACAAAGTCGCCCACTTCTAAGTCACAGACCTGGGCAATCATCATGGTTAACAATGCATAAGAGGCAATGTTGAAAGGCACACCAAGGAAAATATCTGCGCTGCGTTGATACAACTGGCAAGACAACTTGCCATCTGCCACATAAAACTGAAACAGCGTATGACAAGGTGGCAAAGCCATATTGCTCACTTCAGCCACATTCCAGGCACTGACAATATGTCGACGGCTGTCCGGATTGTTGCGGATGCCCTCAACCAACGCTTCAATTTGATCAATGGTTGAGCCATCTGGACCCGGCCATGAACGCCATTGAGAACCGTAAACTGGACCCAGCTCGCCATGCTCATCAGCCCATTCATCCCAAATGTGTACTTCATGGTCGAGCAGATATTTGATATTGGTGGAGCCTGCCAAAAACCACAGCAGCTCGTGAATAATGCCTTTTAAGAAGACTTTTTTAGTGGTGACTAAGGGGAATCCATCCGCCAGCGGGTAGCGCATTTGATGACCAAAGACACTGTAGGTGCCGGTACCCGTGCGATCATCTTTATATGTGCCGTTCGCCCGCACGTGGCGCATTAACTCTAAATACTGTCGCATACCTTACCGTTCATTCCATCTTTTTGACTATGTTGTTGGTGGGCAGGTTTTCCTGCCTTTGTGGGCTTAAAGACCCATTCTGCCTACTTTAAATCTATTCGAGTTCGGACCTTTTTTTGGCCTTTTTTCAGGC
>QXZU01000026.1:4743-16559 GCA_009886205.1 K189A clade bacterium
GGCCTTTTTTCAGGCTTTTTTTCAGGCCTTCTTCAGGGCTTATAGAATACCAGCCTTAACCCACGGCGGCGATGGCACATCACGGTTCAATCTAGGACAACGCCAATGAGCTGGGGAAGCACTTTTATCAGCCCTGCTCTACAGCTGTGCCAACTGTGCTAAGTCATTGCGGCCAAATTTCGTCTTCGCGCCCAAAGGATTAAAAGCACACCTGCTACAATCATCGGCAGCGAGAGCAATTGCCCCATGCTGAAGGCGTCGAGCAACACAAAACCAATGTGCGAATCTGGCGAGCGGAAAAACTCGGTGATGAACCTAAACGAGCCATAACCCACAAGGAACAGCCCGGAGATTTGCCCCGTAGGCCTAGGCTTGGTTGACACAAACCAGAGCAGGCAAAAAAGCAATAGTCCTTCGGTAAACGCTTGATATAGCGACGACGGATGCCGCGCGACACTCTCCCAAGAACCTAAACATAAGGCACTTAGGCCGCGCACCGCATCGCAATGAAAAATCATGCCAAAAGCGCTGTCGGTGACCCTGCCCGGCAACTCCATGTTAATGAAATTCCCCATACGGCCTAAACCCAAGCCAATTGGACATAAGGGCGCAATAAAGTCGGTCACTTGCAGAAAGTGCCGATTGGTCTTGGATGCAAACAGCAGCAAAGCCACCAAAACGCCCAAAAAGCCGCCGTGAAAGGACATACCGCCTTCCCAGACTCTGAACAAATACAGCGGGTCAGCCAAAAAATTACTAAAATTGTAAAAAATCACGTAACCCACGCGACCACCCAGTACTGCGCCCAGGGCACCATAAAAAACCAAGTCGGAAATTTGCTCGCTGTCCCACCCACCCGGATGGGTACGCATACGCCGAGTGCCCAGCCAATATACGGCAGCAAAACCCAGCAGATACATAAGGCCATACCAGCGCAACGCAACGGGACCTATGGAGAAAATAATTGGATCGATAATGGGGTAATGCATATTGCTCCGAATCTCTCATTGGCCACAGTGGAGGGCAGAATAACGCAAAGTGCTGCTATAATTCTCCTTTTGCTAGTAAAGATTTATGTGCTTAATTTTAGTGGGCTACCAGCCTGATTCAGACCGCCCACTAGTGGTTGCTGCGAACAGAGACGAATTTCATCAACGCGCCAGTGCAGCCGCAGAATTTTGGCCACAATACCCAGAACTATTGGCGGGCAAAGATTTAGTGGCCGGCGGCACTTGGCTGGGTTGCACCCAGTCAGGCAAGTTCGCAGGCCTGACCAACTTCAACCAAGGCGGCGAAGCCCCTACAGCAAGGTCTCGCGGCAGTTTGGTGCATGACTTTTTGGTCGGCGACATCAGCGCGCTGGAATACGCCCAAGGGTTACCGGGCGACGAATACGCTGGCTACAACCTATTTTTGTTCGACGGCAATGCACTGGTCTATACCTCTAATATTGAAGTAGCAGGTTGCGACTCTACCCAAGTATTAGCCCCGGGCTACTACGCCTTAAGCAACGCAGAGCTGGGCGCAACTTGGCCAAAATGCGTTACGGGTTCGCAAAACCTCGAAGCAACCGTAGAACAAGACTTCGCCCCCGCAGATCTACTAACACTGTTGAATAACCGCCAGCAGCCAGATGACACTGCGCTGCCCCAACGCGGGCAACCCATAGAGCATGAACGCAGATTGGCCCCCTGCTTTATTGTTGGCGACGAATATGGAACCCGCGCGTGTACCGCCTTTATTTTGACTAAAGAGCAAATTACTTTTGCGGAACAAAGTTATGCAGCGGGCGGCGTGGCCACGGGACTGGTGCAGTTTGAGTTTGAGCGCTAGCACGCCAGTTGACCCATACAAAGGCAAAACTGGCATACAACATTTCATCCAAAACCGTCTTAGGTAACGTTGTTACTTTCATTACTTGGATTACTTGGGCAAATTCGACAAATTAGGCAAAGCGGGAGAACACAATGGACACCTCATTAAATGGACGGGTAGCACTGATCACCGGTGGCAGCAAAGGCCTTGGGCTGGCAATGGCCAAAGCCTATTACCTTGCGGGCGCGAAAGTGGCTATCTTGGCAAGAGACGCAGAGGCCTTGCGTACGGCTGAAGCCGAAATACAGGCTCTGTCGATGACTGATGAAGCCAACGCTAACTGTGCTATCGCCAGCTTCGTCTGCGATGTGACAGATCCACAGGCGATCATCGCAACTCACAAAGCTGTGGTGGCAAGCCTTGGCAATATCGACATTCTGGTTAACAACGCCGGGCAGTCGGCGGCCAAACCATTCCCTAAAATTACCGACGACGAGTGGCAAGCAGACCTTGATCTGAAACTTATGGCCGCAGTAAGACTCACCCGACTGGTATGGCCAAATATGGCAGAGCAGCAGTGGGGTCGAGTGATCAACCTCCTCAACGTCTACGCCAAACTACCTGACGCAGGCACAGCGCCCACGTCAATTTCTAGGGCAGCCGGCATGGCGCTAACAAAAGTTTTGAGCGCCGAAGGCGCGGCAGACAACATTCTCGTTAATGCAATGTTGATTGGCTTTATTGAAAGCGATCAAATCCGCCGCCGCCACGAAGCCAGCGACAGCAACGTGAGCCTAGAAGAGTTCATTGCGAAAGCGGGCAAGGGTTTGCCCATGGGCAGAATGGGTAAGGCGGAAGAGGCAGCAGACCTCGCACTGTTCTTAGCCAGTGATCGCGCTTCCTACATTACCGGCTGCGCAATTAATATGGATGGAGGGTTGTCGAAGGCGTTGTAAAACTCGAGGTCAACGTTGCAGGGAAAACTATACTCGGTGAGGAAGTTGACCACTCACTTTCTTGGACCGTACAACTTTACCAAGCCCCGCATTAATCAACTGCCGCTGAACATAGTCCTCCACTTCCTCGGCGGTATCCATGCGTAACACCCGGGCCAGAATACGCCGGGCATCGCTACGTTTAATGTTACGAATAACCCACTTCACTTTAAGCAAGTGCGTGGCATTCATGGAAAGCACGTGATAACCCATAGCCATAAGCAGTACCGCGCCCGTTGGTGTGCCGGCTAGCTCACCACAAATACCTAACGGCTTTTCTTCGGCGTGTACGGCTCTAGCCACTTCTCTCAGCGCGCTCAGAACTGCGGGATGAACCTCTTTATACAGGTCTGCTACTCGGGGATTATTGCGATCTACTGCCAACATATATTGCGTTAAGTCATTTGAACCTACCGCCATAAAGTCTGCTTCTTTTGCCAGCAAGCGCGCCTGATAGACGGCGGCAGGGACTTCGATCAGCACGCCAACTTGGGGCGGTTTTACTTTAATGCCTTCTTCAATGACTTCGGCGTAGGCCTGATTAATCAGCACTTTTGCTGAGCGCAGTTCTGTCAAACTAGAAATCATGGGCAACATGATCCGCAGGTCACCAAGCAAGCCTGCATTGGCTTTAAGCATGGCGCGAATTTGCACAAGGAAAATTTCTGGGTGGTCTAGCGTGACGCGGATGCCGCGCCAACCAAGGAATGGGTTTTCCTCATGAATGGGGAAGTAGGACAATGCTTTGTCGCCACCAATATCTAACGTGCGCATGGTCACTGGGCGCGGCTCAAAAGCCTCCATGTGTTCTCTGTATAATGCGCGCTGCTCTGCTTCCGTTGGAAAGCGATCTTGGGACATAAAAGGAATTTCGGTACGAAATAAGCCAATGCCCTCGGCGCCACGATCTAACGACCGAGTAATGTCGCCACTCAAACCAATGTTCACCCATAGCTGCACCCGCCACCCGTCTTGGGTAATACAGGGCAATTCTTTGAGTTCAACGAGTTCCTCTTCAAACATGCGCTCTTGTTCGATAAGCGATTCGCTTTCGTCAATACGCTGCTGGCTTGGGTTGGTGAATATTTCTCCGTAATGGCCATCAACAATGAGCTTTACGCCCTCTAGGTCATAGGCTGGAATATCTACCGCACCCATAACTGCCGGAATACCCATAGCCCGCGCCAAGATGGCAACGTGAGAGTTACCGGAACCCTGCACGGAGATAACCCCACATAAACGATCTGCTGGAATATTTGCCAGCATTGAAGGCGTTACCTCTTCGCCCACAAGTACGGTGTTTTTTGGAAACTGTGTTTTCTTTTCGCGAATGCGCTGAAGGTAAGCGAGCACCCTGACACCTAGGTCTTTTACATCGCTGCCCCGCTCGCGCAGGTAAGGGTCGTCCATCATATCAAAACGATTAACGTGCTCGCGGATAACCAGCTTTAAGGCGCCTTGTGCCCATTGGCCTAAGCGAACTTTTTCTCTTATGTCCCCAGCAAGTGCGTTGTCGTCCAACATATGCAAATAGGCATCAAACAGCGCTAATTCTTCCTGGGGCAAACTGGCCTGAAAGTCTTGGATAATACTGCGTATATCATTACGCACCGCTTCCAAGGCGCGGTTTAACAAGGTCAGCTCAACTGTAATATCTGTAGCGGGCCGCAAAGGCACTGCATCGAGATCAGCTACCGGATGCACAACTACGCCGTTGCCAATACCAATGCCGGGAGCGCCTGGAAAGCCGCGAAAACTGCCGTCACTAATAATGTCGCGCTGCACACCACTGAGATAATGACTACCAACTGCCTCGGCATGGGCAACCACTGTGGCCAGCTGAGCAGACAGCGTAACCAAAAAAGCTTCTTCGGATTCGTCAAAACGGCGCTGATCGCGTTGCTGCACAACAAGCACACCGAGGACGCGCCCTTGGTGCATGATGGGCACACCCAAGAATGAATTAAACGGCTCTTCACCAATTTCTGGTACGTAATGAAAGCTGGGGTGACTGGGAGCAGAATCTAAATTGAGCGGCTCGGCGCGCGTACCCACCAAACCGACTAAGCCTTGAGACCGAGATAAAACGGCCTCACCAATTTGCGCCTTATTTAACCCCTCAGTAGCAGCCAGAACATAACCACCGCGATCAACGCTGACTAAGTATATTGAGCAGACTTCTGTGCCAAGGGCGCTACGTACGCTAGAGACCAACAGTTGGACGGATGCTGCGAAATTACCCTCTTGGGTAACTTCTTGAACAATTTTTCGTAGCGTTGAGAGCATGTTTTATGGGTTGCCAGGTAAGTACTGGGCGAGCTCGACAAGGGCGCTACGATAAACCTCACGTTTGAAATCTACCACCTGGGTAATGGGGTAGTAGTAGCTGACCCATTGAAAATCATCGAACTCAGGCTTGTCGGTGACATCCATTTTTACGCATGCTTCGCTTTCTAGCATCTCTAACAGAAACCATTTTTGCTTTTGCCCAACGAAGCCCGGGGTGGAGTTATTCCGACGCATGTGTAGCGGCAAGTCATATTTTAACCATCCACTGGTTTGGCCGAGTATTTTTACTGCGTCTTGTGCAACGCCAATTTCTTCGTGCAGTTCACGCATCACCGCAGCTTCTGGGCTTTCGCCATCGTTTATGCCGCCTTGAGGGAATTGCCAAGCATCATGGCCGCCCACTCGGCGCGCCCAAAACACTTTGTCTGTAGATATCTCGCCTTTGCCTACTGAGGTATTAGCTGCGGCCTCTGTATCAACCGCCCTCGATCTGAGGGGGTTTGGTTGAATGAGTACGATGCCTACATTAGGCCTGTATCCTTCTTGATCTAACATCAATTGCCTCGTGAAGCGGTCATAAAGTTTGCACCACCATACCCTAAAATATGAACCAGAAATGTCAAAGGGCCAATATTGGAGACAAAACCGAACGTTGAGCAAAACCAAATAATCCGCCGCATCAACCAGCCCTCTAATCGCCGGAAAATTCTCTCGCACGAGGCTTATATATTAGACCCAACTTGGTAAATTCTGCCGAATCTAAGATCTATTCGACCCCTGCACAGAAAATCGTGCGAAAATTCTCTTTTCAGTCGAATTTGCAATCTATGCCAAACCATCTGAGTGGCGAAACCAGCCTCTACCTACTAGACCATCAATCTCAACCCGTTAACTGGTATCCATGGGGCGAGGACGCTTTAGCTGCCGCCAAAGCACAAAATAAACCGATTTTGCTTTCCATTGGCTACGCTACTAATCCATGGTGCGAGCTTATGGCTAAAGAGTCATTTGCCGACCCGGCAACCGCGCAAATCATGAATGAGCACTTTATTAGCATTAAGGTAGACCGCGAGGAGCGGCCCGACCTAGATAAGGTTTATCAAAGTGCGTTGCAGCTATTGAACAAAGGCAACGGCGGTTGGCCGCTAACCGTATTTATTGACCCACAAAATTTAACGCCCTTTTTTGGCGGCGCATATTTTGCTAAAGACGCCACCAGCACAATGCCTGCATTTGCTGACCTGCTTATGCGTTTGCACCAAGCCTTCACCGACCAAGCAGAAGATCTGCGCACCCAAGCCGCCAAAATGGCCCAAGCGGTGAAGCAAATGTACCCGCCGCTCCTTGATCCTAATATGCCTGATGCAGACCTCGTATTTTTGGCCAAAGATCAGGTTTCACACCAATTTGATGAAAGCGAAGGCGGTTTTGGCCAAGGCCCCAAATTTGCCATGACCTGTCGGTTGCAAGGTTTGCTTAGGCATTGGGCTATTGCTAGAAGGCACAAAGAAAATCACAAAGATGCGTTAGAAGTGGTGATGACCACTCTGACCAAGATTGCCAGAGGCGGTATTTACGATCATGTAGGCGGCGGATTTTTTCGCTACACCACTGACCGCCAATGGCGCACGCCCTATTTTGAAAAAGTTTTATACGACAATGCCCAGCTACTTGCGGTTTTCGCCGAGGCGTTACGCTTGGGTCCCGATCCGCTCTTTCAAGACGCAATCAACGATACCATCAACTGGCTGATGTCCGACATGCGGCATGAGCGTGGAGGATTTTATGCCTCCCAAGACGCGCTCTTGGTGCAGTCAAATGAGACGAGTGTTGGTAAGTACTATCTTTGGCGCAGGGAGGAGGTGAAAAAACTTCTCGCTGAGGACGAATACCTGTTAGTTGAAACCCTGTATGGCTTAGATAAGCCTGCGAACCTTGATAATCATTGGAGCCTGCACCGCCGCGATTCTTATCGCTCTGTGGTTGAGCGTTTATCTATGCAAACTGAGGCTGCCAACGAGTTGCTAGTCAGCGCTAAAGAAAAGCTCTTTCTTGCACGACAGGCGCGCAGCGCACCACGCACCGACGAATCCATTCTGACCGCTTGGAATGGGCTGCTAATCAGCGGCCTTGTGGGGGCTGGCACTGTGATGAAGCGCCCAGATTGGATTACCACAGCGCAAGAGCTGGCAGATTTTATTTTCACCCACTGCTGGGACGGCAAAACGTTAACCGCCAATTGGCGCAACAGCGGCGATCGCTCGATAGGCTTTCTGGACGACTACGCTAATGTGCTTATGGGTTTATTGGATTTGCTGCAATGTCGTTGGCGCGAGCAAGACGCTGCTTTTGCAGTGGCTTTGGCTGACGCGGTCATCAGCGGGTTTTATGACAGTGACAACGGCGGGTTTTTCTTCAGTCATGAAGACCAAGCGCACCTAATTTTTAGGCCCAAGCCGACCTTAGATGAGTCAGTGCCGCCGGGCAACGCCACTTTAGCCCAAGCGCTCACTCGCCTTGGACACCTATTGGGCAACACCGAGTACTTGGATGTAGCGACCAATACCTTGCGCTGGGCCAGGGCGATTATGGAACAGTACCCGTCTAGCCATTATGGGCTGATCACCGCTTTGGAAGAGGCTAACGAATCTCTTGTGCAGATTATATTGCGTGGCCCTGTTGAAGAAATGCAGGCTTGGAAGCAGGCTGTTGGCAACAACTACGCGCCGTGGCGCAGTTGCTATGCAATACCCTTTGACGACACCAAAACCGTGCCCAGCTACTTACCCGGGCTTGTCAGTTCGGAGACCAAAAATAAGGTCAGCGCCTTTATCTACGATGGGACAGAGTGCTCTAAGCCGATAACCGACTTAGAAGCGTTCAAAAAAGTGCTGATTGACTAAATTGAGGTAGCGGCGATCACAGAGGCTAACCCGTGCCTGGCCATCAGTGGCTGGCCGATTGCAGCCACTGAACTCTAAAGCCGTCCTCTAGCTGACTAGGAGGATTGGCTGGCGTGCCACGCTAAATCAAGTTCGCGCGCTGCTTTAACATCGTCCAACCGTCTCACCGGCGTGGTGTAAGGGGCCAGTTTCACAAACTCTTGGTCCGCTTCGGCTTCCGCCTTGACCTTAATCAGCGCTTCCACAAAAGCGTCTAACTCTTCCTTACTTTCTGTTTCTGTAGGTTCCACAAGAAAGCACTCTGGCACTAACAGCGGGAAGTAAGTTGTTGGCGAGTGCACACCGTAATCTAACAGACGCTTGGCTATATCCATCGCATTAACGCCAATGGTTTTTGCTTCCTTTTGGAAGGTCAAAATAAACTCGTGAGTTGCACGCCTTTCTGGGTACGCCAATTGGAACCCCGCTTTGGCAAATCGCGCTGCCATATAGTTGGCATTCAATGTGGCAAATTGCCCAACACGATGCATGCCTTCACGGCCCAATAGCAGCGCATAGGCTAATGCTCGAAGCAAAATACCTGCGTTACCAGAAAAGCCAGACAGCGTGCCAATACTCAACGGTAGGTCTTCTTTGCCCATCCAGCGATAACCGTTGTCGTTCTTTTCTACTACAGGAATTGGCAAATGCGGAAGTAAGCGTTCGCTAACGCCTACTGGACCCGCACCGGGTCCGCCCCCACCATGAGGTGTAGCAAAGGTTTTGTGCAAATTCATGTGCAATACATCGAACCCCATATCACCCGGCTTAACCTTACCCAAAATGGCATTGAGATTAGCGCCATCATAATAAAGAAGGCCCCCGGCACCATGCACGGTTTCGGCTATTTCTTGAACCTGACGCTCGAATACGCCGCAGGTAGAAGGGTTGGTCATCATCAGACCCGCTGTCTGAGGACCTACTTTCTCTTTTAGCGCAGCAAGGTCTACATCACCATCTGCGTTCACCGGCACTTCGGTGACCTTGTAACCGCACATGACCGCAGTGGCAGGATTAGTACCGTGGGCGGCAATAGGCACAATGATTTCGGTACGCGCGTCATCGCCACGAGCCTCGTGGTAGGCACGAATCATGGCAACACCAGCGAACTCACCTTGAGCGCCGGCCATTGGCGCAAGAGATACACCTTTCATGCCGGTGACGTCTTTCAAAATTTCCTGCAAATCAAACATGCAAGCTAGGTGTCCCTGGCTGGCAGCTTCAGGTGCCAAGGGGTGACGACCTAGAAATCCCGGCATGCTGGCGGCTTTATGCGCGCCGCGCGGATTGTATTTCATGGTGCAAGAACCCAGCGGATAGAACTGGGTGTCGATGGAGAAATTTTGCTGAGACAAATTGGTGAAATGTCTGACCACCTGCAATTCAGAAACCTCCGGCAACTGCGGTGGCTGCTCACGCAAAAAACTCTGGGGAATATCAGCTAAGTCAGCGTCCTTAGTCCCATCTACTCTTTGCGCCATAGCGCGCCGACCAGCGGAGCTGCGCTCAAATATTGTTTTACCCTGATCGGCTTTAATTGTTGGATCCATATTTAGCATTTGATCAGCTCCCTGCCTGTGCATTATTCGACCCAGCGTTTGCTTGCAAAACTTGAGTCAACAGCGCGACGTATTTTTCTATTTCGGCATTTGTGCGTTTTTCTGTAACCGCCACTAACAAGCCGTGTTCAGCGTGGTCTAGGTTGCCATCACTGAAATCTGAAAGTACCAGTCCTGGCAAAACGCCTTCAGCCATCATGGCTTCAACCACTTGAACCGCCGGTATCGGTAAACGCAGAGCAAACTCATGGAAGAAAGGTCCTGTGAAGAATTCTTCTACCCCGTCAATTTGCAGCAGTCGCTGCTGTAACTCCACCGCTCGGCGGTGACAGGTGAGCGCTGTTTCACGAATACCTTGGGGACCCATCAAACTCATATAAATGGTACCCGCGGTGACTAGCAGCCCCTGATTAGTACAAATGTTTGATGTGGCCTTGCCGCGACGAATATGCTGCTCCCGCGCCTGCAAAGTCAGTGCATAACCCGTGCGTCCGTCCAAATCTTCGGTCTTACCGATAATCCGGCCCGGCAGTTGGCGCATGAACTCTTTACGCGAACAGATAAACCCAAATGACGGGCCACCTGAGGCCATAGGCACACCGAAGGGTTGCCCATCACCGCAAACGATATCGGCACCTTTCTCACCCCATTCACTGGGCGGCTTGAGCACACCTAACGACATTGGATTGACCACTGCAATAACCAGAGTATTTTGCTGGTGAGCCCAGTTGGTTAACGCATCTACATCTTCCATGCGACCGAAGAAGTTTGGCTGCTGGATGACAATGGCACCTGGGGTATTGCCGTCTGCCGCGATGCTTGCAAGTGCAGACATATCCAGCACACCACCCTCGCCAAGTGGCAGGGCTTCAATCACTACATTTTGGTTTTGCACAATATTGCGCGTGGTTTGAGTGTAATGGGGGTGCACTGTCTGGGCGATTAACACTCGACCAGATTTGTTTTTCTTATTTGCGCGTATGGCCATCAACACTGCTTCGGCAAGACCACTGGCCCCGTCATAAACCGAGGCGTTAGAAACATCCATGCCGGTTAACGCAACCATCATGGATTGATATTCATAGATAAGCTGCAAGGTGCCTTGACTCGCTTCGGCCTGATAAGGCGTGTACGCAGTCATGAATTCGCCGCGCGTGGTTAAATCCCACACTGCCGAGGGAATGTGATGGTCATAACTGCCACCCCCAAGAAAACAGGTATAACCCTGATCTCGCTCAGCTCGCTCAGCCATGTGCTGCAACATCGCCAACTCGCTCATACCCTCAGGCACGTGATCTAGCCGATCACTGGTCAGCTCATTAGGTATTTCATCGAACAATGAATCAATATCTGGCACACCGATTTCTGCCAACATGTCATCAACATCCGCCTGGGTATGGGGGATAAAGGGCATTTAACTCTCCGGAAAATTGCAATATCAGCCCACTGCTAATGCAGCCGGTCGAATCAAGGATTTATCTTTTTAATTACATCTAGCGGCTTTCTGCAAGCGGGCAGCCGCTAGCGCTTTAGCGCAAATGGTTTAGCACTAATGCTCTTCTGCGTCGCACACTTCAGCGTAAGCTTCAGCATCTAAAAGCTCATCAAGGTCGGCAAGATCCTGTGGCTGGAGCTTAAAAAACCAGCCCTCTCCGTAAGGGTCTTCATTCACCGTTTCTGGGGCATCGTCTAACTTCGGATTGACCTCAATGACTTCGCCACGAATTGGCGAGTAAATGTCAGACGCCGCTTTCACAGATTCAACAACGCCAGCTTCTTCGCCTTCTGAAATGGTCAAACCCAACTCTGGCATCTCTACAAACACCACGTCGCCTAACGCTTGTTGAGCATGATCACTAATGCCCACCGTAACGGTGCCATCTTCTTCAAGGCGAGCCCACTCGTGGGTTGCCGCGTATTTTATTTCATTGGGGATTTCACTCATAGAGCTATACCTTTTCTCTGACTGTTTGGAACGTGTGATTTTTAAAACTGCGCCAAGGTTCGACGCCACTGATACCTTACAAGCAACACGTGATCTACGCCGACGCGCTCGCGAGGGCTCATTTTGCCCGTTTTAGCAATTGTTCGCCTACCTTTATTTGTTTTACAAAAGCTTTTCTTTGCTCTTTCTTAAAACAATTGCCCTCCGCTCACTTGCAAAACTTATCCGTTTCAGCTGGTCTTTTTCGCCACTAAATCTTTGCCCTTGCGTA
>QXZU01000027.1:0-5529 GCA_009886205.1 K189A clade bacterium
CAATTGGGCCCACCACCATGTGGCCAGCAATGGCATTGATGCTACTCATCACCTTCACCGTCTTTTTTATGCGGCCCCTGTACTTTGCGCCGTTTGGCGAAATGGGATTGCCGCCCAGATTCTCAGGCTCAGTCATTGCCATAGCAGCCTTCATTATTTATCTGCCCACCTCTTTTGCCTACCTCTTGTGGGGTGTGTTGTTAGACAACAACGAGGGCGCAACGGGCTACCGGTACCTGTTTGCTTTAATGGCTGTGGTGGCCGTTGTTGGCTGGTTTCTCGCACGCAGCCTAAACCAACGCATACGCAGCGGGGCCGCGGAGCGCATTGGTGAGAAAATCCAAGCTATGGATACCGAACTGGGACTACAGGGCGAGGAAAAAACCCTCAGCCAGCTGATAGACAAATAGCTAGCAAAGCCCTGCGCCACTTCACCAAAATCGCCTAACTCGCCCAATAGTTCTAAAGCGGTGGCAGTAAATAGGCATCCAGCACGCCTAATGGACCTAGCTTGGCTTCTACTAAAGCCCGATCCTGCCGCGACAGATTTTCGATCTCACGCCTAATATGCAAACGGGAAACCTCGCTGTATTTCAGCGAACGCATTTTTATTGGTCCCTCACCTAGGTCTACCTCACACCACTTCTCCCCAGCGGCAAGGGCTTGGCGAGAAACTTTAAGAAACTCATGATAGGTATCACGCATGTGTGCAAAGAAAGGCGTTAACGTCGGGGGTAGCGCATCATCTGCTAGATAGTCACTGTCATCACTGCGTGCTTGAAAGACACGGTCCATGTGATTAAGCATTTGCGGCGCGCAACCTTCAATCCAACTGCGAGGCTCTGGGTCGGCGGCAATATGCGCTTTGAAGAGACCAGCGAAAGTAAAGTCGCCCAAAGAGGCACGTTCGCCCAACAAAAAATTATAGCGACTATAATGCGCTTCTGCGTGGACCATTAACTGCTCGAAATCTCGCCGCACTGCGGCTGCCTGATCCGGGCCACAGCCACGGTTAGCACAAGCCTTAAGTCCAAAATTATCTCGCACTGAGTCGATCATGGCCGCAGCCGCAGCATCCTCTTCTGCGGTTAAACCTTCATACATGTACTTACCAATATTGTTGGCATAAAAACTTCTGGCGACAAACTGAATATTGTGCGGATAACACCAGCGGCTACTTATGGCGTAACGGCCAAACCACTCATCCGCCCAATCTTCCAACAAGTGGGCGGCAATACGCTGCACCGGAGTACTGGGCATAATGGCTCGATCCGGGTATTTCTCATTCAGCATCAAACCAATCGGCGTGGTGTCATGAATAAACCAACCCTCCGGCGTTTGCAGACCGGGAATGAAATGTGTGCCCAGCCGCGCTTCCATTTCTTTGCCACTGACTCTGGTCTTAAGTTTAAATTCGTAGTCCAAACCTAGATAGTTAAGCATGGCTTCAAGCTTGCGCGTAAATAAACTGTGCTCGCCACCCCACATAACATAGTGTCCGTCAAACATAACGTTCTCCCCTCAATGTTGTTCTAAATCTTTGATTATGGCTATCAACGTCGCGAAAGAAAAAAGTTCACCCTTTGCCTTGACCCGAATCATCGGTTTTGTAAGGCGGGAACGTCACCTTCACTTTTGAAGTTGATCAAAGAGGCCAGCATCGATCAAAAACGTGAATAGCACATTCGGCTATACAAAAAGTCATCTTTAAATCAATATAATGCCTTTCATTATTTTAATCTAGCAACCTGACCCGTAAACTCCGATAAGTCTGAACCATGCAAAAAATACCCAAGAAAAACTTCCCCATTGACTGCCAAGCTCTACATAGCGAAATAATAGACTTGGATACCGGCACCGTTTGGCAATCTCACCTACCTATGTCCCGCGACATCTACGACAACCTAGAACTACCGCCCGCATTACGCAAAGTTGGCATAGGCCGAGGCGTTATGGATGAGCATTACTTCCGGCGCTCGCCCCAGGCATCAGTTGACGGCCCAGTCACTGAGAAAGTCATAGCGGGTCATGCGTTTTTTCATTGCGCTAACCCACCAGCTGACGGGGCCGAAATGCCTATCCCGGGTGGCCCCGCCCTGCTACGAGTAGACAAACACCATTCGCTCGTTTTCCACGCTGGAAGTGAACTGCAACTCGTCACCACGGAGCCGGGCAAAACATTTATCCAAGTTATCGCGGCCACACCAAGTGGCGGAGGTATTATGCAAAAAGGTTCGACAGACCATGTTGTATCGTTGCCTGATGGTTGGCAGGCAAGCAGCCAGACTGTTAGCGCAACTACGGTGATTCACTTACCGCACCCAACACAGGCGTGGTTCTTTGCTGACGGCGCCAGCTTCCAAGGCCCAATAGACATCCCAGAGTAGCTTACAAGACTGGGTTAGCGATCACACCAACCCACGCTCACCAATACCCACAGGCGCGCTAGCACCACCTGCACGCGCCTTACCCACCACCTCTCTTAAGGTATACGCCGCATTCAGCTCAGCTTCAGACGAGTTCGGACCTAACTCGCCCACGCGATGATACTCGCCTTGGTCATCAGCCAAACGAAAACCTACAGTGGCGCCAGCCGCTTCACCGGGCAGACCTCTAGCACCAAACCCATGACCCTCATTAGTTTGTGTACCAGTGGTAGCTTGATAACCCATTCTGTGCAGTAGTTTCTCACTTGCCCGCTGCAATACTTCAGGGCGCACGGAGAGCATCCAATTCTCTTGCTGGCGCAGCCACGGCTGCTGCATACCATTGAGCATAACAATACGCGGATTATCAGTATGGTTAATGCCGGTACCGTGCAGTAACCGACCATCAGTGATGACCATGGTACCCGCCTTAGCGTCTAGATTAATTGCCGGCGGCAACTTACCAACGGGTTTACCCTGGCGAACCGCTTCGGATAAAACCAAATGACTGCCGGGAATGATCAGTGTCCCACCTGTAGTTTCATCTACATCAGTAATGGCGGTTAAAATATTAATGGTCATTGGACTGCGAGAATCCAGCGCATTACCTTGGTCTTGGTGCAGCGCTTGAGGTACACCGCCTTTTAGCGAAATCGCCGCAATCAGCGACGTGCAAACCCAACCGGGCCCAAGGGCTTCAGTAACCAGTTGCTCAACTAACGGGCCACCCTGAGCGATACTCGGATGCTGTTCAACAAATAGCTCAAAACAGCGGCCCTTGTTCACACAGCAGTTAATGTTTTGACCACTGGGCGTTCGCTGCGCTATGCCCGCCAGCTTTTCGCCTTCCGCTTGATCCAGTACACGCTGCCGAATAGTCGCCACCTGCTCTGCTGACATGCCATCTTCCACTTTGCAGTAGCCCCAGCGCAGCATATCGCTGCGCAGCCGCGCTATGTCTTTACTGGGCTTAGGCAAATCTTCTTCGCGCCAGTAGTCATGCTTTGAACCAATAGTGGTGTCGTAGTAAGCGCCAGGCTTGAACGCCCAGTTACCCCAATCTTTGCGCCCCTTGGGCGTTACAAAGTAAATTTCCGGATTATTTTTCAGGACCGAGGCCATAGGCTCTTTGGAACTGACCTCTGCACGGTACATATGCTGTTCACTTGCCGATTGCTCAGCAATGAAACTTGGCTCGAATTCTTTTGGAATATTACTCATTTCGCTCTTCTCTCTTTCCCCAGCACCCTTAAACTAGCCTTCGGCGCGAACCAGTTCAAGGACAAAACCACCCTATTTGCTTGCGCTTGCTGTAATTTGGCTAGACGGTCTACTAATCAAACACTCGCCTCATTGTGCGCAACTTTTAGGTTCCATATTTGAGGTTCCATATTTGAAGATCCCTATTTGAAAATCCATAGATGAAAAGCCGTCATCAGCTTTTGCAGCAATGGCGCAATGGCGCAATGGCATATTTACGGTCTATCTCCCCCCCATGAGCAAACTCACTGACACTCGCGCCCTGCCAAGGCAGCCAGCGCACTTGGGTGAGCAACAATAATAACCTCCTATGCAAAAGACATAATGACCAAACACATGGCCTCCAAAGGCATTAGAGTTGACTCAATACTTAATAGGCAGATCCGTTGCTTGTTGGACTGCGGCTATTATTTGCTCGCCCATTGCACCATAAAAATGTGCGTCTATTACCCGCACTTACCAGCACTGCCTCAGACACGACGACCAAGCCAGCATTGTCTGTACAAGAGGTATTGGACATGAGCGCGTCACCCCATCACTCAGCAAGAGGGACTCAAGCGTAATGCCCCGCGGATGGAGCGGCGGCGGTAGAAATCTGGATGGTGGCGATGGTGGTGGCGATGGCGGCGGCAATGGTGGCGGCCCCTTGCGCGCTTGCATTGGCTAAAGCACCTGCAATAGTCGCGGGTAAAGGCAGGCCAGAAACAGTTGTTGTATTTTTCTTACAGTCATTTTGATCTTCTGTTTGCACTTTTTTTGCTCTTTTATTCTTATTTGATTTTGCTTCTTCTTTTTTGCTTCTTCCTTTTTGTTGACCGGACTACACAGAATGTTCGCCTATGCAACAGTGCCGCAACAAACGCGATGTGCTTTACCGCCGCCAGCAACGATCTTAAACGGACACCTAGAAGCTAGACGCTAAACTTTTACTGAATACCCTGCCCGCATTGCGTATATTGCCGCAGCAACAAACATCCCCTTTTGATCAATCAACGGAGCAGTACAAATGGGACGACTACAAAGAGACTATGCAGGCGCTGTTGCGCCGGTCTCTACCTTCCTACACGTACTGTATCGCCACGGCCTAACCATGGGCATCTTTGCCTGTTCAACCGCTTGGCTCCTTGCAACCCCAGCTGTGCTCTGGGACGCAATGGCAGACTTTTCTGCCAACCCGGCAAAATACGCATTAGCTTTACTGGCTATTCTTGGATTTTTCTACGTCGTTCTAAAGCGCAGAGGATTAACGTTAAATGGCATGCAGGGCTTCTGGATTGTCTACCTACTCTACATATCGATTGTTGAAGAACTGGCGTTCCGACTTTTTTTGCCTCTTGTACTGGAGTCGTCCACCGGCCTTATTGCAGCAGTTGTACTGAGCAACTTTCTCTTCGCTGGACTGCACTACTTTACGCTGCGCTGGAAATGGCAAAACTGCCTATTCGCCTGTTTAGGTGGAATAGGTTTAAGTCGACTGCTGGATAATTCGGGAGATTTAACGCTGGTGATACTGGTGCACTTTGTCGCCACATTCCTAAACACCCCCTCCCAACCGGGGGCAGTAAGAAAAGAGCGCTAAAACCTCAATAGCCTGGCAAAAAGAAACACCAAACCCAAATCGCCAGCGCGATAACCCAATTTTGGTTGCAAGCACAAATCGAACTTAACCCTATAGGCTAGTGCGGGCTGTGAAACCACTATAGCATTTGTTCATTATCGTTCTGTCTAGCTCCCTACTTCCCTATTTCCCTATTTTCCCACCTCGCCAACTCCCCACCGCCCAACTTCTCGACCTGCGCCCTACCCATCACCCATTCCCGTTACCCATTGCCCATTACCCATT
>QXZU01000027.1:5629-22094 GCA_009886205.1 K189A clade bacterium
CCACATTCCACATTCCACATTCCACATTCCACATTCCACATTCCACATTCCACATTCCACATGACATTTAGTGACTTTCAAATTTAAAGTTATTACTATAGTTTTTTAGAGTAACTATAAGAATTTGCACATGGATCCACGCACTCAACACCTGCTTACCGCCCCGCCCCTACCTTTATTGGCGCGAATGGCTACGCCCAGTACGCTGGCGTTTTTGATCCAAGGCGTGGTGAGTCTGGCAGAGGTTTGGTTTATTGGTCAGCTAGGTTCCATTTCATTAGCGGCCATTGCCTTAGCATTTCCACTGCTGATGCTGACGCAGACTCTTTCTGGTGGCGCCATGGGTGGTGCGGTGGCATCAGCCATCGCCCGAGCGTTGGGCGCAGGCGACGTGGCACGAGCTGAGACCTTGGTTTGGCACGCGCTGGCTATGGGCGTTATGGGCGCCTTGGCTCTATTTGTCATTTTTCTCCTTGGCGGCGAAGCATTCATCATGCTGCTGGGAGGCCGTGGCGAGGTATTGGAACAATCCTATACCTATGCGTTGGTCCTGCTCTCAGGCGGTGTATTTGTTTGGATGCTGGGCATCACCAGCGCCATATTCCGGGGCATGGGTAACATGCAGTATCCTGCATTGGCGATGATGCTCGGCTCAATCATACAAGTCCCCCTCTCCGGGTGCCTGATTCTGGGGGTCTACGGCTTTCCTCAACTGGGCATCGTTGGCGCGGCTGTATCTGCAATAGCATCTGGGTTGTTGGTCAGCCTGGTGATGTTGCGGCACCTGGCCACCAGCGACAGCATTGTCAAATTGCGTCTATCAGCGCTGTCCTTCGCCAAAACTCATTTCGACGATATTTTACAGGTTGCACTGCCAGCATCACTGTCACCCATTTTGACCATTGCCACGGTACTTATGCTCACCGCATTCGTTGGTCGTTTTGGCGAAGCCGCTCTGGCGGGCTATGGCATTGGCTCACGCATCGAGTTTTTAATTATTCCTTTAGTGTTTGGATTGGGTTCATCAATGACCTCATTGGTTGGCATGGGTATAGGTGCAGGCGACATCGACCGCGCAGAGCGGGTGGGTTGGATTGGTGGCCTGAGCGCTGGGATCATTGCAGGCGCGCTTGGCATAGTGCTGGCCATTTTTCCCGACGGTTGGATAGCGCTGTTTACCCAAGACTCACTGGTGCATGCTTCAGCCAAAGACTTTATTCAAATTGCCGGACCCTGCTTTTTCTTCCAAGGTTTAGGCTTGTCTTTGTACTTCGCCTCACAAGGCGCCAACGCAATGCTATGGCCAGTGTTAGCAACCATTTTGCGGGTTGCGGTGGCGGGTTGTGTTTCGTTCTCATTAGGGTTTATCTTTCATATTGGTCTAGTGGGCATCTATTACGGCGCGGCACTGGGCATGATTAGTTATGCAATTATCATTGCCGGCGCGCTGAAACTTGGCGCGTGGCGACCCTCTGCAAAGTGACTGGGTAAGTTATGGAAAAGTACACGGACAGCACCTCTAAAAGGGAATCTGAGAAGGCATCTAGAAAGGCATCTAGAGAGGCATCGAAGAAAGCCTCGACACAACCTTCAAGCCCAACTCCACAAAAAGGTTCAAAACAAGTCTCAAAAACAGCTCAAGCTGCGCCGCGCATCAAGCGCTCGGACTGCGGTATTGCAAGCGCCTTGGACCTGATCGGCGACAAGTGGACATTACTCATTATGCGCGACGCGCTGTTTTTTGACTGCCGAACCTTTGCCGACTTTTCCGACCGACCAGAGCGCATTCCCACCAATTTGCTATCCGAACGGCTCAAGCGACTGGTGACTTTTGGCGCATTAGAAAAAGTTGCCTACCAAAGCAGGCCCCAGCGATTTGAATATGTGCCGACAAAACTAGGCAACGAAATGAAGCCACTGCTGAAAGAACTCCGCGCTTTTGGAGATGCCAATCTGTAGCACAAAAGCAGACGTTACAATCTGCAAATAGCCGCCTCTGCACCTGCGCCAAAACTCGTATGAGTAATGTGAGAGACGCATACTTGGTGAATGGCCGTGACAAAATCTGCGCAAAAAAAAGGCCACATACAAAGTATGTGGCCCCTTATCTTCACCCCATGGGTGTTTGCTATTGAAGCAATAGGCGCTATCGGGCCATATTGATCATCTTCAGCTGAGTAAACTCTTTCAGACCTTCCATACCCAACTCATTACCTAAGCCAGACTGCTTGGAACCACCAAAAGGTATACCCGGATCTAGTTCAGCATGCTTGTTGATCCATACGGTACCGGTATTCATTTGGTTAGCTACGTCATACGCACGATCAAGGTCACTAGACCAAACCGAACCACCCAAACCGTAGTCTGAGTTATTGGCGCGGGCGATAGCATCGCTTTCATCGCTGAAACGAATAACCGGAAGCACTGGACCAAACTGCTCTTCGTCAACAATACGACTGCCTTCAGTAACATCGCGCACAATTGTGGGACGAATAAAGTAACCAGACTGATCAGGCACTTCACCACCGGCAACAATATTGCCATCCTGGCGCGCTGACTCAATAAGTTCTTTAACTTTTTCATACTGCATTTTGTTTTGCAGCGGTCCAAGTTTGGTGCCCTGCTCTAGGCCGTCACCAATAATGGTGTCGTTAGCAATGCTTGCCAATTCATCAACCACTTCGTCATAAATTGAGTCGTGAACATACAGACGCTTCATAGCAATACAAACCTGACCGCTATTTTGGAACGCGCTATCAAACAACTGCTGCGCCACTTTCTTAGGCTCTACGTCGTCTAAAACGATACCTGCATCGTTGCCGCCTAGCTCAAGGGTAATGCGCTTAATTAAGCCCGCAGCACCGGCCATAACCTTGGCGCCTGTTGCGGTAGAACCCGTGAAGGAAATTTTGTTCACGTCTGGATGAGCCGTTAATGGTGCGCCCAGATCGTTGGCATCAGTGACAATATTCAAAACGCCCGCAGGCACAATGTCTTTAATCAGTTGACCCAAACGCAGGGAGGTTAAAGGCGTGGTTGGCGACGGCTTCAGTACAACAGTATTACCCGCAATCAGTGCAGGTGGCACTTTGAACGCCATCAAAATCATGGGGAAGTTCCACGGCACAATAGCGCCAATAACACCCAGTGGCTTACGGTGCGCTTCAACCTTACGGTTTTCACTGTCTTCAAGCACTTCAATGGGCAAATCTAGCGCGGTGAAATAACGGAAGAAAGCAGCAGTACCATAAACTTCACCGGTCGCATCAGCCAGCGGCTTGCCTTGTTCCTGAGTTAACAGCTGAGCCAGCTCAGCACCATTGGCTTCAATAACATCGGCAATTTGCGAGATAACCGCTTTACGCTCATCGATGGTGGTTTTACTCCAACTCTCGAACGCAGCTTTAGCAGCGGCAACCGCCTCATTCAGCTGGCCTTCGTCTGCACGTGGGCAGTCAGCCAAGGTCTCTTCAGTGGCAGGATTCACCACAGCCATTGTTGTTGCACCGTCGACCATTTGGCCGTTAATCAATAATTGATAGTCACTCAAAGCACTCTCCCCAAAATTATTTTAATAGACGTTTATCCGCTTGGCCCAAGCCGGCACGGTAAATCGTGACCGTTGAATAAACCACGTTTTACACCTTGGGGCAATCTGCAAAGCTTAGATAGCACCTGCCCCAAAAACGGCAAATGAGCACTTGCCCAAGCACTGCTATCGAGCAATAGCACCGAGCAACTACGCCGGCACTTCGTGCTAGGCTAATCTCTGCACAACGCAAAGGGAGGGCTAAGTTGAAAATTATCAAGTGGTCGCTGGGCATGCTTGCCGTACTCATCGCATTAGCTGGTGTTTTTCTATTCAAGGGCGACCTACCCGCAGCGGTAGTGGACGCCAAATACACCAATGCACACTCTCAATTTCTGACCATGGATAATGGCAGCCGCGTACATTATCGCGACCAAGGCGATAAAGACGGCTTACCCGTTGTGCTGATACATGGCGCTATGGCGTCTCTGCACACTTGGGAACCATGGGTGGCTATCCTCGGCCAACAATACAGAGTGATCACCCTAGACCTGCCCGCCCACGGACTCACCGGAACCGTGCCAAGCGCAGAGTATGGCGGCGAGGCCTTCACCCAAACCATCCACGCCGTGACCAACAACCTAGGGTTAGAGCAATTTGTACTGGGCGGCAATTCAATGGGCGGCGGCGCAACTTGGCGATACACCTTGGCTTACCCAGAGCGCGTATTAGCCATGGTGCTGGTGGACTCGGTGCCTCCGGGCAACTGGCAGCGACCCAGTGAGGAAGAAAGCGAAGGCAGTGAAAAAGACACTAAAGAAAACGACAAGAAACCCTCAGTAGCCGGCTTTAGCCTACTGCGCCAAGACTGGTTCCGCGCTATGGCCCGCTATTTCGACCCCAAGCTACTCATCGGCCAAGGGCTGCGCGCAGCGTACAACGATTCGCCAGTGGTGGACGAAAAACTCATCGACCGTTACTACGAGCTGATGATGCGCGAAGGCACCCGTGGCGCAATACTCAGCCGCAGCCGCTCATACGGTGACGCGGCATCCCAAACACCCGATCTAAGCGCCCTCGCCCAACCCACCTTGGTTATGTGGGGTGCACAAGATGCAGTGATACCGATATCAGTAGTACCGCTGTTTGAGCAAAGATTGCCCAACACCACCACGGTGATTTATGAAGATTTGGGGCATATACCGATGGAGGAAGATCCAGCACGTACGGCTAGAGATGTGCTGGCGTTTTTGGAGGCTTTGGAGTAAAGGCCGCCTGAGTATACATGCCCTTAAGGCGCAAGTAGCTTGAGCGCTGCAAAACAACTTTCCTCCCGCACTACTAACTCTAGTCGTTGATTGCGCCGTAAATAATATTCTTCAACTGGCCGCGAAAATTGAAGGTCGCTGAAGGCATCAACTGGGTCATAAATACAACGTACAGATCTTCTACCGGGTCTACCCAGAATATGGTGGAGGCCGCGCCGCCCCAGTAATAATCCCCGGCGCCAATGGTGCCTGACGACACTTCATCTAATGTGCTGGCAAACCCCAGCCCAAAGCCTACGCCGTCGTAGGCGGTTTCAGAAAAGGAGCCTATTGCGGCTTGACCTAAGTCTCGGCCCTCATTGATGTGGTTTTTGGTCATCAATGCCAGCGTTCTGCTGCCAATAATCTCTTTGCCGTTATAGCTACCCTTCTGCCTGAGCATTTCGCAAAACTTTGCGTAATCTACCGTGGTGCTGACTAGGCCGCCGCCCCCTGAGGGAAAGCTGGGTGCTTTGCGGTATTTGCTGGTTTGTGGATCGTCCAGCAGCCTTAACGACTTGTCTCTTGCGCGCCCATAGTTGGCGGCAAACCTGTCGAGCTTATCTTCTGGCACCCAAAAAGCGGTGTCTTGCATATCTAGCGGATCGAAGATGCGCTCTTTGAGGAAGTGTTCAAATTTTTGGCCGGAAATAAATTCTACTAGGCAACCGCATACATCTGTTGCTAGGGAATACAGCCACTGTGATCCGGGATCATAGCGCAGTGGTACTTGGGAGAGTTTTTCTGCAAAGCTGGAAACAGTTTCGCCCTCACCTCGGTCTACCCCAAGCTTTTGATAAACGTCGTCTACTGGCTGGGAGTCGCCGGCCAGCAACCCGCCATAGGACAACCCTGATGTGTGAGACAGCACATGACGCATGGTCATAACTGTTTGCGGCGCGCGGGTTTGCATAGAGTCCCCACGCCCAGCTACCCACACTTGCTGCCCTTTCCACGAGGGGATAAATCGAGACACGGGATCGTTGAGCTGAAACTTGCCTTCCTCGAACAGCATCATTAACGCGATAGAGGTAATGGGTTTGGTCATGGAATAAATGCGATAAATCGTGTCATCCTGAACAGGCTTGCTGCGCTCTCGGTCCATGTCGCCAAAGGATTTAAAATATGCGGGGATACCGCGCCGCGACACCATGACCTGGCAGCCAGTAATTTTGCCAGCATCCAGATAGTTTTCATTTAAATGCTGTTCTATACGCTCTAGCTTCTTGGCCGAAAAACCTGCCGCCGTTGGATTCAGTTCCATCATTATTCCCTTCAATTTTCCCAGCTGAGTTTTGTTCTTTTACTCAAAACTCAGCGAGTAAAGTTTCCTCTAACATCAACTAGCGCTTTAAGGTTTCTAAATCAAAAACCGCCAGTAGGTCTGTTGCCTTCTTGGCATCCTCCATTGAGAGGTCACTGATGCCACTTAACACCTCTGATAAAGCCATTTTGCCGCCCAGCAGTTTTGCCCAAGCGGCTTTGGTCACCGACAGTTTTAAATCGCACTGGTCAAAGCCCACTACTGCTGCCACCTGATTCCGGATCATCAGTCCCGCAGAGCCGCCATCGTCAAATTTAAATCCAATGCTGCCCTGTACTGACTCAGCTAATAGTGGATCGAGCAAAACTCGCAAAATAGGTACCCAGCGATCTGCTGGCCCAGCAAGCACTTCTTGCTCGCGGAAGCGGTGTATCTTGAAACGAGTGAGATCTATGCTGCCATCTAACTCTAGCGCTTGGGTTAAACACCAGTTGCGGATGTTTGCGGCACTTGAGCAATAGGCCACTGCGCGCAGAGCCGATGCCAAGCGTAATTTGTCTTGGCTGGCATCAATTGGGTCTTGGTCGAACACTAAGTAGCTGCCCACTTCCAAAGCCCAACGATAGTCTTCTTCCTTTAAGGCAGTGTCGAATAAAGCGCGTGCTGCCTCTCTGCCGCCGAATGCGGCAATCATTTTGCCTGCACGTTCTGGCTGCGGTGTTGGAAACAGCTTGCTGGGGTCTTCGTCAAACCAGCCGAACAGACCGGTGTAAACCTGCCTAACGTGGTGCTCAACCACGCCGTAAAGCTGCTGGGTTCTAAAGTCGTCTTCGTGGTTGAGTGGCAACTTTATGCGTTCAATGGCTTGGTCAATGGTCAGGCCCTGGTTCGCCGCGCGCACCGTTTGGTCCCAAATAAACTGAATGGAATCGCGGTAACGCAGGATGGACGCCTTGACCTCAATACGCCCTGACATTGGCGGCCCATGGGCACCGATTTGGTGCTCTACATTGAGTTCTGCCAATGCATCTAGTCCTTGCAGTAGTACTCGAGGGTCGCGGTACTCTTCGCCGCGAATGGCAAAAATATTAAACAGCGTGGGCCAAAATATATTGTTTACAGCTAGGTCTAACTGGGGGAAACAGATGTTCACCGAGTCTGTGGCATCCGACGGTGCGGGATAAAAAATCACATCAAGACCCGCAATGGTGACCTGATTTTGCTCGGTGAAGGTGTGGGTGGCTGGCATGTGGCCCGGTGTATAGGGCGCGTGGGAGGGGTTGCGGTAAAAGCGCCCCAGCCCGATATTCACAATGGCATCTGGACCAGACTGCGGCAGCATCATTGCAAACTGATGCACCATGCCTCTTGAGCCTCGCGGGCCTACCTCACCGCCGAAGCGGGTTAAATTTGCGGCTATGCCGTCATGTCCGTAAATCGGAAAATTGGCGTCGCCCCGATCTTCGACAATGGCCGTGGTACCGGCTACATAATGAAAATGTGTGTAAATGCAGGCGACTATAGGCGCGTCGGTTTGTTCACGAAGCTTTGCAATGGCGTCACGCATCTCTTCCTGACACTCGCCCGTGTCGATGGCAATAATGCCCTCTGGCCCTTTAATAAACGTTTGATTAGATAGACCGTTACCGACGTAACACCAGGCGCTGTCGCCTATTTTGTAAAAGGTTTCTTTTAAACGCTCTGAATGCGCAAGATGCTGTGGGTGGGCAGTCTGCCCCTCCGAACCTGTGGCGACTTGCCCAACCCTAAACGCCTGTGTTGAATCACTCATAACAACCTACTCCCCAAATTTGCCAATACCTTAACTCACTTACACACGACGACAAAGCCACAGTACAAAGCCTGGTCGAATGACAAATAACAGGCGCTGCGAAACACTTTCCTACTCAAAAAAATATTGGGCAACAAGGAAAAAATATGCGTGAAATGAGCGCCTTGGAGGGCACTTGGGCAGTCTCTGCGCGAAGACCTAGGAAAGACCTAGGAAAGACACCGGATATAGATGCAGGAAAGATGCAGGAAAGACCCTGGGATGCACGGTGGGCAACGAGGTGGCGCTAAAACGGCTGCGGGCCACTAGCCGTTAGACCTAGAATTGCCGGTCCTGTTTGTATGGCAAGTGCCACGCCGTTGCTATACCAAAACTAAAACCAGCCTATAAACAAACTCTGCTAAAGCTCTGCTAAAACTCTGCTAAAACCCTGCCAAAGCTCTGCCGCACCAAAACACAGACACAAGTACTAGCTAGACGCGGAATATTCCCTTGGGCTGGTATAGGGCGGCGTGATGTTTTGCTCAATCCACGCCTCTGGGTCTTGTCTGGGTAAGGTATAGCTGGGCTGGCCTTTGCAACTGATGCGATACATCAACCGCGTGTCAGCCGGATCGTTAATAACACTCTTACACGCCGGTGCATTGTGCAGCGTGGCAAAGTTGCTCCACAGGGTGACATCGCCGGGCTTGTGTATATGGTCGTAACGATATTTGGACTGCAGCACATGGGCTTCAAGCCGATCCAAAAACCGCCGCGATTCATCACTCGACAAACCGTCTACTTCTACCGGCGCAATATTTTTGCCCCGGGACGCCCAAACCGGGCTGTGCAGAGATTTCACCCCAGTTCTAGGGTTGGTATACACCAACGGAATTAGCCAGCCGGGGTCATCAACCCGTAGCCGCCGCCGGACCATCTGGCCATCAAGAGCTCGCTTGTCTTGGGCTGAGAGGTCTGCATAGGCTGCGGCAGTGTCGGTATAAGCGGTTTCACCATTCAACGGCAAAACATTGCGCCGCTGCATGAGTTCCGGCGACGAATCTACATGATAGTAGCCTGACGCTCGAGGCTGAGGGCTTACCCAAGTGCCCTCTAAACTATTGCGTGTTGTTGGCGCTGCTTGAACATAAAACATACTGGTAGATAGCGGCACCGGCTCGAACTCGATGTCAGTATGCCAGTGCAAACTGCCCATGCTCTGCTCCTGAGCGTCGGGACCACTGCCGAGCAGATTTGTCACAATGTATACCGCAGGGCTGTTGGCATCTTCTATACATTGAAAATCATTAGGAAACGCCTGATTGCATTTGGTGTGTGTTTGCTCGCTGACGGGCGGCAAGGCCAACGGCGCATTATTATTCTTGTACTCAACATAGTTCGCATAATTCTTGGGGTGCGGAATGGGCGCGCCAAAGTGATTGGCGAGCCGCTCAAGGTAGGCCAACCGAAAACTACTCTGATCTTGACCTGGAAAGGAGATGACGCTGAAGCGATCTAACAGATCTACCATCAAACGCGACTGTTCAGGATTGAGCGGCTGGGTTAGGTCTACAGCAAAAATGCGCCGCCCCATGCGCGTGTCATCCACAAGTGGCGCAGTGGATGTATTGCTGCCGAATATTTGTTTTAGCTCAGTATCAAATTCTGCAATAGATTTAACGTTCATCTTGCTCCCTTCATTTACCTGGATAAATTTCGTACTAATGCGCCAGTGTCATTGCACGCGGTGGCCGCACTACAATCTCCGCAACATTCACTTCAATAGGCTGGGTCACCGCATAGAGTACGGCGTTGGCCACATCGTAGGCATTACCCAGCAACTGCTTGGCGTTCTTTTGTAATTCGTCCAGCACTTCTGGTGGCAAGTGCTCGCCTTCCTTGGCCTCAAATTCCATGCCCGACAGCGAGATAATCTTGTTCACAAACTCACGCGGGAAGTGCCGCGCAAAATTGGTTGATGTTGCGCCGGGCATTACATTGGTCACGCGAATGGTGTCTTCTTCTAGCTCGTCACGCAGGCTAGACGAAATTACATTCACCGCATGCTTAGTGGCGCCATAAACCCCAGAATTATTACGTTGGGCCGAAACTGAGGAAATATTTACAATGTGGCCTTGTGCATTACAACTGCGCATGGCCTTTACTGCCGCCTGACAACCAACAATTAAACCCAGCACATTGGTCTCGAGCATTGTGCGCCAAGATTCTGGGTCACCCTCCATGATAGAACCCGGAAATTCTAGCCCGGCATTGTTCACCATAATGTCTAACCTACCTGTGGCGGCTACAGCGCTGTCGACAAGCGCTTGCACTTGGGCAGTGTCACGAATATCGCCAATTTGAATGCTGGCAACACCACCACACTTTTCGATATTTTGTTTACTCTCTTGCATAGCTTGGGTATTGCGCCCGGCCAAAAATACATGGGCACCCGCCTCACCCAGCTTTTCTGCAATCGCTCGACCGATGCCACTAGATGCACCCGTGACGATGGCGGTACGATTTTCGAGCGGTCTAGAGTTAGGCATGATTGTTCCTTGCGTAGTTACTGTATTGGGCAGTAACTGTTGGGTGGTTACTGTTAAGCAGTTGCTGCTGGTCTCGCGCTTTAGGTGGCTTATAACAAAATGACAAATTATGCATATTTTGTCAATTATCCAATTCACCAAACCAGCGCTCGACGAACGCCATAGCGTTTGCCAAAATGACGCCATGACTAAAGCACACACAACTAGAAACAGCTCGAATATACAGAGCCTAAATAAAGACAGTTCGAGTAAAGACTATTCGAGTAAAGACAGCGCTGCTAAAGATAAAAAGCGCGATGCCATACTAGTCGCCAGCAACCATCAGTTCAGAACCTATGGCTTTAGAAAAACCTCCATGGATGACATTGCCAAGCACCTAGGCATTTCCAGAGCATCCCTTTACTCATATTTTACTGACAAAGACGATATTTTCCGCGAAGTGGCCATGCAGATACATGAAGAGGCATTGGCAGCCGCCAAGGTTTGTTTGAGCACTGCCGCCCGCGCTCAGGATTTTTCAGCCCGCATTAAAAATGCACTACTGGCTAGACACGGCCCCTTTCAAGAGGCGGTCATAGAGTCAGCGCATGGCAGCGAGCTTTTTGATGAATACAGCCGTTTGTGCGGCGATATTGTTGCGGACTCTAACCGTCGCTTCCAAACTATGTTGGTAGGTGCCCTTAAAGCGGCAGCGAAGACCGGCGAAATTAACCTGAAAGATTCCGGTGTGAGCCCGGCGGCGGCGGCAGAAATACTCAACCTGTCCACTGCCGGACTTAAACATGGCGCATTAGACATTGCGACGTTCAAAAAACGCGCAAAAGATTTGGTGAAAGTTTTTGTCGCTGGTCTAAGCAATTCTAACAAGGGATAGGTTCAACCACACCGCCTAAGCCGCTCTACTCAAGCCCTGCTACCCCTCCCTAAAGCCGCTCAATAGCTAACCGCAACCAACGCGCGCCGACATTTAACTAATTGATGCGCGCAGGCAACCATGGCGTTAACTGAACAACAGCGACTGATATACTGATTCACTCAATAACAAAGCGTCGCACCAAGCATGACTAATTCCGCCAATGCAGACACACTTTCACCTGCCGCCGAAGCCTATGTTTGGGGTTTCCCATTAGTGTCTGTGCACCGCACCCGATTGTTGCTCTGCTCAAAGACAGACACCGGCACCATGAATCATGTCAACGATTTGGCAACCCCCGACGACCGTGCCATTGTGGTCCCAAACAACGACACCCTTTATTCATCTGCATGGTATGACCTGCAACATGGCGACCTAAGCCTTGACGTGCCGCCCATGGACCACGCGAACAGATACTGGAACGTAATGGTCTTAGACGGCTATACAAATGTTGCCTATGTTTGCCGTCGACACCACGGCGTGACCGGCACACGTGTGCGGGTGACATTAGACCCAACAACTCCACCGGCCAACGACGACAGCGATGTAGTGACTGTTGGCACACCCACCGCTTGGGTCATTATTAGGGTGCTGGTGGAATCTCCAGAGGACATCGACACCGCGCGAAATCTGCAACGCAGCATCCAAGTCACCGCCCCCAGCAACCACCCTAATCAGCGCACTGAACGCGCTGGTCGCGCAACGGCTATTGCAAAATCTGGTGTCGACTTTTACTCCGAGTTGAAAACCTACATAGACATAGACCCACCGGCACCTTGGCATCCGCAACTATCGCCTGCAGCACAGGCCATAGTTGACGACCCTTCTAGCGTTTCAGCGGACGAGTTAATTGCTGGCGTAATTGAGGGAGAGCGGCATATTGTTGGCCTCAATCAAGCGGACAACGTAAGTAAAAACGGATGGAGTACTGGTCGCAGTGCCACTGGTTTTGGTGCAGATATACTGCGCCGCGCTGCGGGGGCCAAATTTGGCCTAGGCGGTCACCAAGCCATAGAAAACAGATCTTATGTGGCGCAGCATGACTCTGAGCAAGAAAAACTCGACGGCACTCGCCCACTGCAACTCAGATTTGCAGCCAACGACATGCCACCATGCAGCGCCTTTTGGTCGTTAACGGCTTACGGCAGTGACATGTATTTGGTAGAAAACGAAATAGATCGCTGGTCTATTAGCGACCGCACACCGGGACTTGTTTATGACGCTGACGGCAGCCTAACCCTTACCTTGAGTGCAGAGCGGCCTTTGGAGATTGCTAATTGGCTGCCAGTACCCAGCGGACCTTATTTACTGGGCATGCGCGTTTATGAGGGACACGAAGAGGTGATCAGCTGCGATTGGTTCCCGCCTCAACTGAGCAGAACGGCAAGCTGACGGACTGAAAACCAGCGCAGGTACTATTTGCATAACGACGAAGCGAATGGCCCTAGGCTATCTGCGTGCTTGTAGCCAATCTATCTCGAAGTTGAAGTCTCCGTCACGGCCATCGGCGATCATAATACCCACTTGTTCAATGCTCGTTGGATCAATGGGCGGCTCGTTAAGTTTACGACCACGCCAACTGGCCTGAAACTGCTCAATAGGCAATACAACTTCCTGCCATTGGCCTGGTTGAGTTACAAAATCCATACGGTAAGAGATGCGCTGGTTTTTGGGCCGCAGCAGTAAGGTGTACGCGCGACCGTCCGTGCGCACACGCAGCGCGAATTGAGTGAATCCGTCCAAACCAAAGTCCATCAAGCCACTACGAATGGAGGCAAAGCCACCGCCATTGGTATTGGTCACGCCACTGAACGTGAGCGCATCGTCAGCAAGGTTGAAGTCGCTGCTTGAGCGACCACCCATCACCCCATCATTAACCACGCGCCAGGCTAAATCCGGCGATTGCGTGTCGAATGACGTGAGTAACATTTCTTTCGCGATTTCTTTCGCGGCACTCGGTGCAGCGCCTACGGGGTTGGTAACAAGCAAAGACATAATGAGCAACATTTTTGTGAATTTCATCACAGCAACATACACATGCCTTTGTGAAAGCGGCGTTTAGAGAAGTTTAATGAATTGTAAGATCTGCGCAGACAGCCTGCGCAGATTGACCTTCTATTTACACACTTAGTTAGGATCCTAACTCAGTTCTAGGCCTTTCAAATTGCCTTTGCTGCGCCACTTTTTCATCAGCGAGAAAAACTCAATGGGGCCGCCGCCATACATATTGTTTTGCGGCTTGGCGTTGCCTTTACCTTCATTGTTGTAATACCCGGGCGTGCACTTTTCTTGAAAGTCTGCGGTGAGTCGCGCTTTTTCAATAATAGTTTGCACCCACGCTTTCTCTGCGGCTTCACTGGCTTCAATGCGCTTGGCACCCTTTTCCCCAGCCACGGTCAAAATATGCGCAAGGTGCACACTCTGCTCATCTAGCGAATAGGTGTAGGTTGCTGTGAACCCTGACTGCGCAGGCCCAAAGAAAAACGCGTTGGGAAATCCTCGGGTGTGCATGCCATGAAAAGTGGACAGACCGTCCGCCCATTTTTCCGAAATAGACTGCCCGGCAACACCATTAATCTGGTACCCAGCTCTGCGCGCATAGTCCGTACCCACCTCAAAGCCGGTGGCAAAAATAATGCAATCTACCTTGTACTCCTCACCGTTAAAGATGATGCCGTCTGCGGTAATTTGATCTACCCCTTTACCGTCTGTATTCACCAGCGAGACATTGGGTAAATTGAAGGTGGGCAAGTATTCGTCGTGGAAGCAGGGTCGCTTACAGAACTGGCGATAATACGGCTTTAATGCCTCTGCGGTTTGCTCGTCTTCAACCACTTGGTCGGCACGCGCACGCACGCCTTCCATTTTTTGGTAGTCGGCCAACTCCATTTCTCTCGCCAAGTCCATGTAGTCGGTGACTTTCTTGGTCATGTACGGCTTAAAACCCTGCTTGTAGCGCTCCGGTGAAGCCACCGAGGTCAACGCCCAAAGTGCCATGCGCGCTTTTGAAGGTGCCTTGTCTTTCAAGTTGCCAAAGAGCAGACGAAACGCCTCGGTCCAGCCGTCTGACACAAGGTCTTCTTTCACCGGCGCGCCAACCATAATGGATTCAAAATTGCGCCGTCTTTCGTTGTGCCAGCCTGGGGCTTGTTCCTGCATCCAGTTGGGATCGGTGGGCTTGTTATTGCGCACGTCGATAGACGACGGCGTGCGCTGGAATACGTACAGGTGCTCGGCGGATGCGCCCACGTGAGGCACGCATTGCACGGCGGTTGCGCCGGTACCGATCACTGCAACCCGCTTGTCTGCTAGACCGGTCAGGCCGCCATGGGCGTCTCCACCGGTGTAAGCGTAGTCCCATCTACTGGTATGAAAGGTGTGGCCTTTAAAGTCGCTGATGCCTTTTATGGCTGGCAGCTTGGGTCTGTTCAGCGGACCGTTGGAGTGCACGACAAAGCGCGCTTTGAGGGTGTCTTGTCGGTCGGTGGATACAATCCAGCGGCCCTGAGACTCATCCCAGTCTGTGGAGGTGACCAATGTTTGCAGAAGCGCGCCATCGTGCAGCGCGTATTTCTTGGCAATCACGTGGCAGTACTCTAGGGTTTCCGGTGCGTTGGTATATTTTTGCTTTGGCACAAATCCGGTGTTTTCTAACAGCGGGAAATACACGTAAGACTCAATGTCGCAGGACGCACCTGGATAGCGGTTCCAATACCAAGTACCGCCAAAGTCGCCGCCTTTTTCGATGATTCTAAAGTCATCAATGCCGGCTTCGCGCAGTCTGGCTGCGGCAAGCATGCCGCCAAAACCACCACCAATAATGACCACTTCTACCTCTTCCTCAATGGCCTCGCGCTTAAGCTCACTATTGATGTAGGGGTCTTCAACAAAGTAGGCAAACTCACCCGTCACCTCTTGGTATTGGTCGTTGCCATCTACCCTAACTCGCTTGTCTCTCTCTTCTTGGTATTTACGGCCCAATGCCTCTGGATCAAAGTTAAAGCTCTTGGCGTTCATGAAGTCCCCTAAATTTTTTTCGAATTTTTCTGATTTTTTCTGATTTTTTCAAAGTACGAACGGTATCTAAAAAAGCGCGTTGCGCCAACCCTGCTGCGTGCCCACAAAGCAGATCGCTAATTTGCGCAATTACTCGTCAGGCGGGTGACAACACGGCGCGGAGAGTTTTGTGTATCGGCAAATTTGAGCACGTCTTCTGCGACCCGCTGTTTGCCTTCTGCTGAATTATAAAATTTATTGCGCAGGTCGTATTCGCTTTCGAAGCAGCAAAGGGCCAGGCCGTTCCAGTGCGCGCCAGTAAATCTATACATAACTGTTAGCTGATAATAATGGGTCATGGCGGTATGCACCTCTAATGCAAGGGGTCCATGGTGCTCATGCCAATGCTTGTCCGCAGCCTTAGCGCCAATTTGAGGGCTGGCGATCATTGGAAAGACACCCACACTGCCCGGCAATTGGTCTGCACGCAGCATACTTAAAGGCTGATTTAACAGGGTGCGCTCGCTGACTAGATAAAACCCTACCTCTGCGCGCGCCTGATAATCCATGAGGCTTGGAGAAGCGCCGAGCACAAGCGCCGCAAAGGGTAAGTGCTGGGTGTCATCAACGGCTGCCTCAAACATAAGACTTTGGCTTAAATCGGCCACTTCTGCTGCTACTGCTTTATCTGAAAAAACCGCTGCTATTTTTAATACAGACATGTGAATTCTCCTTAAGCTGTTTTGTCTCCGGGCGCACGGATCACATAGCGCGGTTTGGCCTCGCTCAATCTGATCCAACTTTTACCGCTTTCCATTTCCGTCATAAGCTCCATCACATCCATGGCTAACGCCTCAGGGGACATGAAACGAGCGTCTTCTGTTTTTTGCGCATGGGGGATAATTGCGGTATCCACTGCGCCGGGACATAGGGCGTGAATGTTGATACCCCGCGTTGCTAGCTCTGGCGCTAGGCTGCGCACCAAGCCTACTACCGCGTGCTTACTCATGGCGTATAGCGGGTCTACAGAATAAGGGGTGACACCGGCAAGGGATGCGGTCACAACAATGGCCGCGCCAGGAGACAAGAGCGGTAGAAGTGACTGCAAACCAAACACCACGCCGTCCACATTA
>QXZU01000028.1 GCA_009886205.1 K189A clade bacterium
GGGAAAACGATGAATCCGCGTAAAACAATAAAAAATGTATCTAGTCTTTGCAGGTCCGCGCGTAACCTATCGAGGCATCGCGCGCAGTCCTTTTTGCAACGGACCGCTTTTAGAAAACCCTTTGCAGCAATAGCCACAGTACTCATAGCGTTGACCTTCGCCCTCTCCGGGTGCAGCCAAAATAACGAACCCACTCAGTCGCCTGCTGCGCTCATTCCAGTAGACCTCATCCTACACAATGGCAAAGTCTTAACCATTGATAACAACTTCAGCATTCAGTCAGCCATCGCCATCAACGACGGCAAGGTGGTTATCACAGGCGACGAATCAATTCTAGCTCAGTACAAAGCCAGCAAAATCGTTGACCTTAGCGGCAAAACCTTAATGCCCGGCTTCAATGATTCGCACACACATATTTCTGGCAACCCAAGACGCTATATTGATCTCAGCGACACTACCTCCATTATAGAAATGCAGTCGTTGGTCCGAGATAAAGCCAACGCCCTCGGGCCGGGCGAATGGATTACCGGTTACGGTTGGTCAGAAGATGAGCTCACCGAACAACGTAAGCCCACCCGCTACGACTTAGATGACGCGGCGCCCAACAACCCGGTTGTACTGACGCGTGCAGGCGCGCACAGCGCTGTAGGATCGAGTATGGCGCTAGCCGCCGCAGGCATAACCGCGCAAACACCCGACCCTGAAGGTGGCGTTATTGAACACGAAGACAGCGGCGAGCCCAATGGCATTATTCGCGAACGGCACAATTTATTGTTAGATCTTGTACCGCCCAGTAGTGAAGAGGAAATGATTGCCAGCTTAGAGGTCAATCTTAATCAATTACTGGCCAAGGGCATTACCAGCATTACAGATGCGCAAAAAACCCCAGCCGAATACCAACGCTGGGAAACACTGTATGCGCAAACCCAGCTCCCCCTGCCCCGTGCGGCCCTACAATTTGAGTGGCACGACCCAGACGCAATTAGAGCGTTGAAGCAACGTGTGGGCGAAGGTAACGACAATTTGAAAATCGGCCCGATGAAAATTTTTGTCGACGGTGGTTTTACTGGTCCTGCCGCTTACACCCTAGCCCCCTACCGCAATCAGGCCACCTACCGCGGCTATTTGAATATGCCTGAAAGCGAACTCGTTAGTCAGATCAATGAAATTCATGACAATGGTTGGCAAATGGGTATTCACGCCATTGGAGACGCGGCTATTCAACTCGTTGTAGATACTTTGGCAGACACGCTAACCCGAGCGCCAAAAGCAGATCACCGCCATTACCTCAATCATTTTTCTATGCGCCCGCCTGAAGCAACCATGAAGAAAATGGCAGAACACAACATTCATATTACCCAGCAGGCCAATTTCACCTACACGTTAGAAGGCCGCTACGCAGAAAATTTGGAAGGTTTTCGTTTGGCCCATAACAACCCAATAAACTCACCCATGGCGCATGGCGTTGTGGTGGCGCTGTCCAGCGACATTTTGCCTATTGGTCCGATGGTTGGGCTATATGCGGCAGTAACCCGCAAAGGCATGAGTGGCAAAGTCTACGGCCCAGATGAGGCCATTAGCATTGGCCAAGCACTGCGCGCCTATACGCAAATTGGTGCATTCATAAACTTCGATGAAGACATTAAGGGCACCCTTGAACCGGGAAAGTATGCCGACATGATTGTTTTGTCTGATGACATACTGAACATCGATGCCGAGCAAATATTAGAGGTTGAGGTGCTACACACTTATATGAATGGCGAATTGGTGTACGAAAAAGCAGCGGCTAGCAATTAGCCCGCAAAGCACTTGCACCCCCTGCCCAGCTTTTCCCACTTCGGCGCACTATGCGCACTATTCGCACTATTCGCACTATTCACAATATGAGGAAAGTGGGCGGAATGTACTTGGAGCGTCTACTTGATACCTACAGAATCGCTAGCGCCTAGCTATTAGCTAGCAGATGGCTAGCAGATGGCCAACGAATGGCTGGCGAATGGCTTAACCGTGGGTACTTGTAGCTACCTAATGCGTACCCACCCTTTGAGTACGGCCTTAACTCGCCACCGACGCATCAATGGCAGCAATTAACTCAGCACTCATTGGCTCGGCAGCTTCTGCCGCCAAACATTCCGTAAGCTCTTCGCGGTTCTTCACACCTAACACCAAAGTGTCCACACCGGGCATAGACAACGCATACAAATGCGCCAGATAGGCGGCGCTCACACCATTACTTTTTGCCAACTCGCGAAAGCCAGCGCTGCGCTGAAAGTCTTTTAGCTCTGCGGACTTAGGGTGCACGTCGCGGTCAATGGCGTCCGTTAACGAGCCTGCTGCAACTGCCCTGATGCCCATAACACCTACCCCCGCATCCTGAGCATTGGCAATCACCTGACGTGGGCCAGGTATTTCATCAACCAACGCCATAGATCCAGAAGAGTCGAGTACATTGGTGATGCACTGCACCACATCTGGGCGCTCAGTTGCGCCAACTACGGCAAGATTTTCGCGCTGAGTACTGGCGGTCGTCACCCCCCAAGCGCCAATACGCCCACTGGCTTTGAGCCGCTCAAAAGCAGGTATCACGGCGTTTTGGTACTTGCTCATAGGCACAGCGATGCGCGGCAGAATGTTGGCCTGACGCCCTGCACTCCAACCGTCAGCAATGACAAATCCGTGCAAGATAAAAAGATCCACATAGTCGCGGCCCATACGCGCAAAACTCTCGTCCAGCGAAGTACTCAATGCGGCAAAGATTTCACCCTCCGGGCAATCACCCAGCAAATATTTGGTAGTCAAATGCACGTCTTTGCTCAGACCTTCGGCAAAAGCCTGACCCATGACGCTTTCCGCTTCGCCCCGTCCATACATAGGCGCCATATCGAAAAAGTTGATTCCAGAATCTGTGGCAAGACGCACAGTGGCCAGCGCCTCACTTCTGTCTGTAGTCCCCCAAACTTGACCAATGCCTCCACCACCTAGTGTCAGCCGACTGGCCTCAAAACAATTGCCCAGCTTTTGGTAACGCATAACTACTCCTGTACTGCTGAATGTCTAAAGCCAATTTGTAACACGTTTGCCCGGCTTCGGCCCCTAAGAGTTCGTGGCCTTTCGACTACGGCTTTTTGTACCCACCTAGTCCCCCGCAACAACTGATTACGCTCGCCTATAGACTATATGGTCCCTCATTGTAGATACTGATCACTGATACGCAGATCACTGCTAAAACTTGTACTGGGGAGTCACGAATGAAGGCAATCAGCATCCGTATAACGGCAATTATCATTGGCGCTCTCGGCCTTGCCATGGCGGTATCAGGTGCCGAACTTTTAAGCCTTGGTGGCAGCCCTTATTATGTAATCGCTGGCGCTCTCATGCTGGTTTGCGCGGTGGACTTATTCAACAGCAAGCCAAGGGGCTTTTTCGTATTTGCTGGCGTGTTAATCCTTACCCTCGCATGGGCAGTTTATGAGGCCGGCAGCGCGTTTTGGCTGGTGGGTTCACGTATTTGGATAATTGGGCTGTTAGCCCTGTGGCTTTGCACTCCGGGCATAAGACGTGCGTTGTGGCCGGACAACACCCCTGCTTTGTTCAGCCTGCGCACGGTGCAACTCTCTGCCGGTGCAAGTGCACTGGTGCTCATCGCCATGAGCATCAATCTCTTGAGCAGCAATGTGCTAAGTATTGATCAAACCATTTATTCAGAGCCGCAAAACGCCTCTGACTGGACCGCCTACGGCGGCAGCCAAGCCGGCACTCGCTATACCCCCCACGCTCAGATCAATGCCGGAAATGTTGCTGAACTTGAACAGGCATGGGTAGCGGACACCAAACGAGTCGGTCGCTTCAGCGGCACACCGATCCAAATTGGTGACGGCCTGTATTTGTGTACCGCGCAAAATGTCATGATTTCTTTGGACCCTGACACTGGCGCTGAACGTTGGCGCTTTGATCCCAAAAACGAGACCCGCGCTTTTGGCATTTTGGGTAATTGCCGTGGTGTCACCTACTACAAAATGCCAGAGGTGCCTGCGGGCGAAGTATGTGCTGAGCGTATATTTACCGCCACCACAGACGCACGCATGATTGCCGTAGATAAAGAAACCGGCTTGCCCTGCGAAAGTTTTGGCACCAAGGGCCAAATTTCCCTACTCGCTGGTATGGGCGAAGTGAAACCCTACTACTATTTTGTTACCTCTCCCGCCACCGTTGCCAGCGGCGCGCTGGTGGTAGGCGGCTGGGTCTTGGACAACCAAGAAACTCAGGAACCGTCTGGTGTAGTGCGCGGTTATGACCCAATGAATGGCGAATTGCTGTGGGCCTGGGATATGGGCCGTGAGGGTGACTCTGGCCTACCGGCTAATGGCGAAACTTACACCCGCGGCACACCCAATGTATGGAGCCTTACCTCAGCGGACGATGAGCTGGGCTTGGTCTATGTACCTACCGGCAATGCCACTCCTGATTACTTTGGCGGCCACCGCACCCAAGTCATGGACAAATACGCCAGTTCCGTGGTGGCCATAGATGCCAAAACCGGCCTCACCCGCTGGCATTTCCAAACCACCCACCACGATATTTGGGATTACGACGTACCCTCCCAACCCACGTTAGTGGACTTAACCATTAACGGCGTTGAGCGCAAGACAGTCATAGTGCCAACAAAGCGTGGCGAGATATTTATGCTTGATAGAGCCACCGGGGAAGTGATTACAGCGGTCACCGAACGCCCAGTGCCGCAGACAGATGTACCTGGCGAGCGCAGCACAGCGACCCAACCCTTCTCAACGGGCATGCCCTCATTTGCCTACCCGAAAATCCGTGAACACGACCTTTTTGGCATTACCCCACTGGACCAAATGGCCTGCCGCAAAACCTTTTTGAATTTGCGCTATGAGGGACCAATGACACCCCCCTCAACCCAAGGCACGCTACTTTACCCTGGCCCCGCTGGCGGCATGAATTGGGGCAGCGTGGCGGTAGATGAGCAACGCCAGTTGATGGTGGTCAATAACCTACAACTCCCCTGGATCATCCACTTGATTCCACGAGAAAACGAGTTAACCAGCACCGAGGATGATTTCAACCCCGGCTACGGTATTGGTGGCCCGATGCGAGGCACGCCATTTGCGGCAAAAGTAGAACTATTCTCTTCTCCCCTGAGCTTACCTTGCATCAAACCACCATTTGGTGAGATCGCTGTTGTTGATTTAACGACGCAAAAAATCGTCTGGCGGCGCGGTACCGGAACTTGGAATTTAGGTCTACCTTATGCTGCAGGCACCACTGTGACCGCCGGAGGCCTGATCTTCATGGGGGGTGTTTTGGACGGTTATCTGCGGGCAATCGACGTAAATACGGGCGAGGAGCTGTGGAAAGACAGTCTGACTAGCGCTTCTGAGGCAACGCCGATGAGCTATGTCAGCCCTAAAACGGGCAAACAGTACGTGCTGGTCACAGTTCCTGGACAACGAGGACCCAGCCGTGAGGCGTCTCATGAAGTTGGCGATGATGCCGCAAGTGACATAGCGCCTAGGATACAAGGCGGTAAAGTGATCGCTTATGCGCTGCGCGAGCAGTAGCGGCGCAATTTCAGACGCAGGATTAGGCACTGCTCATTAGAGGTGCCGATGCCATTTGAGCGATAACTGAGTTAGACGCGCGCTAAGCGAGGGGCAAAGTATTCCCTTTGCTCCGCTACCCGCCCAACGTTTCTTTCAAACCAGCGTGCCTTCAGACCTTTAGCTATTGTGCTTAGGCTACCTGCTCGCGCGCTAAAGGACCCAACGTCGCTGCACAAGTCTGAGCCGCTTCAACACCCTTAATCACAAAGTGTTCTTTGAAGAACTCAGGCTGACCGTCGCTCAAAAAGTCTTGCGGGGTCAATACCGCTGAGAAAACGGGAACGCCCGTATCTAGCTGTACGCGCATCAAGCCGTCGATTACTGCGCTAGAGACGAACTCATGCCGATAGATACCGCCATCGACAATCAACCCGGCTGTAACAACAGCAGCGTATTCGCCGCTTACGGCAAGTAGCTTGGCTCTAAGGGGAATTTCTAGTGCACCGGGAACCTCAATAAAGTCTATCTGCCGAGCATCTAGCTCTTGGAATTCTTTGAGGAAGGCGTCTCGCAGCTGATCCACAATATCGCGGTGCCAGCAGGATTGCACAAACGCTATACGGCCGCGCTGTGAAGTATCGGAAAAATTTGAATTGAATGTAGTCATCTGTTGCTTGCCTTAAGTTCAGTTAAACAACAGGGCAAACGAGGGTGTTTTGCTTGCTGCACACGAAGGTACAGACACAGGTAAACCTCATTCTCATAACCAGACTTTAACTGTCGGCCTCGGAATCACACCGAGTCTGCTGTCCTCTACCTTGATAGCCAAATTCGGCTAAGACCTTCGCACTTAAGTTTTCACTCATGTTCGAACCAGATAGAGCGCCCGCGGGCTACGCTTGCGCGATTACCGCCGGTGGGGATTTTCACCCCGCCCTGAGAATCATCGTTAAAAAGACGATGC
>QXZU01000029.1 GCA_009886205.1 K189A clade bacterium
TTGCCGGGGGACTTAATCGTTCTGAGCAATATATTGCTGGTGGAGTAGCAACAGGCACCAAAAATGCGAATATTCGTGGTTTAGGTCCAGATAGGACATTGGTTCTAGTTAACGGTAAGCGAATTATTAACAGTGCCGCACGACCATCAAAGAACTCAATTTACGCGGTAGACGTGGGCAACTTGCCAATGATCGCGTTAGAGCGAATCGAATTGCTGCAGAATGGTGGTGCTATCACATACGGCTCTGACGCAATGGCAGGCGTGTTCAACTTTATTACGCGAACAAAGTTCGACGGACTCGACCTTTCCTACAACCGTAACAAGTACGATGGAAGTGATGGGGACTCTACCTTCGGCGCGATTTGGGGCAAGTCCACAGATGAAGCGTACTTGACAGTTGCTTGGGAATTCGAAGAGCGCGAAGCTTTCGCCTCTGAAGAGTTCGATCGAGACCGTTCAGATATCAACCACGATGGATCTTGGCCCTTGGGCAAGTCAAGTTTTGGTAACCCGGGCACTTGGTACACCAATGATTTAGCAAACATTGTGAAAGATCCGGCTTGCGGCATGCAAACCTCTGACGTTTGGTATTCTTTCACGAATGGAGATCGCTGTGGTTATAGCTATGTGCCATTCGTTGCAATCATTGAGCCGCAGGAGCGACAGAAGTTGTTCATTGCGACCGGTATGCAGATTACAGATACTTTAGAAGTGTATGGTGAATTACTTTGGTCAAACCTTGACGCAGAATACTGGGCCTCGCCTAGCTACCCGCCAACAAGCCCTGGCGCAGGATATTTTACTGATGTACCTGCCTCCAACCCTGGGTTTCAAGATTTCTTAAGCTCTCAAGATGCCGCTACTCAAGCGCTTTTTGCTACCGAGGGCAATCGCGCCGCTCGTTGGTGGGGTCGCTCATTGGCCGTAGAGGGTCCAGCTTCGAAAAATCCTCGTAAGCATGAAACTAAGCGCTTTGTAGCCGGTATTAAAGGCGCCATAAGTGCTTATACTGTAGATTTATCGGTAAATTATTCGACTACTGATTTTTCCATTGCAACTGCGGACGTGCTCACCGATCGTTTCAATGACGCGATGTATGGATTGGCAGGAAATAACTGCGCACGTGCTAATGCGGACCGCACTGATGCCTCTAATGATGCGTTGCGTGGTGATACCGGACAAGGTTGCCATTACTTTATACCTACCGGTTCCTCAATAGGTGCTGCAGCCGGCACTTCGTTGTATAATCATCCTGATATGTATGAATACATTAACGGTGTCTCTAGCAGCGAATCCCATAATGAATTGCTCGTTTTCGATTTGGTTGTCACAGGTGACTCAGGCATTGAGTTGGCAGGGGGCAACATTGAATGGGCCGCTGGCGCGCAAACACGTTACTATGAAGGCGTGTATAATCCGACTGGTGACAATCGCTGTGACGGACCCTGTTCAACTCCTTTCCATTTTTTAGGTACAGACATAGCCAGTGAAGTATCGAACCGTCAGTGGGCGCTTTTTGCAGAGGCAACCATGCCTGTGTTAGAAAATGTAACCGTTGACTTAGGTCTTCGATACCTTGATTACGATATTGACAACATGGTTGCGCCGAAGATCTCTGGTCGTTGGGAATTGACAGACACATTGTCATTACGCGCTTCGTACCAAGAAGTTTTCCGCTCTCCAATCACGCCTAACAGCGAGGGAACCGCATTGGAGCTTTATGCGCCAGCAGGCGAATACCTGACAATCAACACTCCGGTGCCAACGTCATTGTCGCCAGAAGAAAGTAAAAATATATCCTTCGGCGCTGTCCTAAAGTTGGACTCTGGATTGCAAATCAACTTAGATTATTATTCCTTGGCAATGACAGGACCTATTTCCCGTGAAAGTTCTGTTTGCGCATGTGCTCGTCTGCTAAAGGCCGATGGTACGGTATACGATCCTGCAGTCGATGCGATTTCTGATATTTCTAAAATCGAAGCAGAGTTAATTAATGGCGATGATGTAGATACCTCTGGTATTGATCTTCAAGTGTCATATAACTTCGACACAGATTTGTTTGGTGGTACCTATGTAGAAGTAGGTGGCAACACGACAATGTTACTTGAGTTCGACGTCGAGACAGGGACCGGCACAACCTACGATGCTTCCGGCCAATGGAATACTCGTAATACAGTGTCGCCAATCGAGTTGCAAACGCTCCCAGAATTTCGCACAAACGCGTATATCTCTGGAACAAGAGGAGATCATAGTGCACGCCTATTTGTAAGATACAAAGGCGAAGTAGACGTTCCGTCAACTTTTGCTAATGCTTCTGCGTTTCCTACCCTCACTAAAGTGGACTCTTTCACTACCGTCGATCTTCATTACGGTTTGTCTGTAATGGATGAGGCTGCAGAGATTACCCTTTCAGTTCTCAACGCAACTGACGAAGACCCACCATTGGCGCCAAATGAATTTGGTTACGATGCATACACGCACAATCCTCAAGGACGTATTTATAAAGTAGGTCTTACCTACTCGTTCTAACGATCCCAGATCTCAACTAGACATAGCGCCCCTGTCGCTATGCTCTAGCTTAGGTTGAAGAGGATAGTGGTGTAAGGAAAGCCCCGATTTATCGGGGTTTTTTTTGTCCGCAATATACGCAGTTTGGTTTTTTGGCAGATTTAAGTTTCATTGAGCAAGGCCTGTCCATACCGAATGAACAGAATAAATTCACCCAGCGTTCTGATCAGCTCCTGTTGCTCGTCCTTTTTTTCGCTCCTGTCACTGAAGCTCTTTGCCTGGCCATCTTATATAGGCACCGACCTTATTTAACGGTTGGGTTTTAGCTTATGACTTTGATGAAAAGATAGCGTTACAATTTGAAACTTTAGTAGCGGAAAAGTGCCAAAAATTTGCAAAAATATATTCGAATGCACCTTTAAGGTGCGTTTTTCAATTATAATATGATTATTAATATAAGTGTATGATTTGATTACGATTATTAATTACTTATGTGCTGGTAATTTAATAACTTTGCACCAAAAATTAGATTATCTTAAAAACAATGCACTAAAATGTTTCAAAGTGTGGCGTGAGTCCATTTTTACGTGGTACGGTTGCGGCCCGTATAATTGTGCGGGGCGCGTGTAGTTTTAGCGCAAAGTAAGGAAACATTAATTGTTTAGTGGAGAGACTATGAAACTGTATCAGACCGCCAAGCGGACCGGTGCTTTGTCATCTATCGCGCTCTTAGGATTTTCAGCAACTGCATTTGCAGCGGATGAAAGAATCGAAGAAGTGGTAGTGACCGGCTCATTTATTAAGGGAACCCCCATTGACTCAGAATCACCAGTAACCGTACTGGAACGTGATGAGTTGGTGCGTCAGGGATCACCTAGCATTGTAGAAATCGTACGTCGCCTTAGCGCAAGCTCTGGTGTTGACGGCGAATCTAACCAATTCCAGTCTAATGCCTCTGAAGGCGTAGCCAACGTAAACATTCGTGGCTTAGGTCCTCAGCGCACATTAGTGCTTCTTAACGGTCGACGCCAAGTGCCTGTACCACAGCGCTTACCCGGTGGTCGTTTTGTTGACGTAAACGCGTTCCCAAGAATGGCTATTGCTTCAGTAGAAGTACTCAAAGAGGGAGCTGCGGCCACCTATGGCTCTGACGCCATTGCTGGGGTAGCTAACTTCAAAACCCGTAAAGATTTCCAAGGCGTGCAGCTTTCTGCTGGCTTCCAAGATATTGATGCGAGCGATGGTAACAGCGAATTCGGCGCAATCTGGGGTACTCAAGTGGGTGACTTCGATTGGGTAACCTCTTTTGGTTATGAAACTCGTAGCGAACTGTCTATGCGTGATCGTGACTTTACTCAAGTGCCATATGCAACTAACCCTCGCGGTGGTTTCTCAAGCATTGGTAACCCAGGTGTTTATTTTCGTCCACAAGCGGCATTAGACCAGGCAGCCTCTGGCGGTAGTTTGTTCTCTTCTTTGGCCGGCTCTTTGGGCGGTACAAAAGATCCAAACTGTGAAGCTTTGGGTGGCGTAGACAACAGCTTGTTTTGCCGTTTCCGTTACACCGACTTTGACAACTTGATCGAAGAAGAAGAGCGCTATCAGTTGTTCTCAGAAGTGAACGGCGTATTGGAAAATGGTGTTGGCGTTCACGTTGAGTTTATGTACTCGCGCGTAGATGTTCCACAGTGGAAAACTTCACCTTCTTACCCACCTCAAGCATTGTTTGGCGACATTCAATTCTTGCCGGCTGATCACCCTGGACTGGTTGCAATGGCAGCACAGTACTCAGATTTTGAGCAGTACACTACTGCACAAACCGACGCCGACGGCGCAAATGTTGCTGGTACCGGTGAAGGTGCTACCTTCTACGGTCGTATTGCTGGCGTTGCTGGTTTAGACGGAACAATGGGCGAAGGTCGTCAAGCAATTCGTGAATACGATACCTATCGTTTTGCAGCGGCCCTCGACGGTAAGTTCGAAAATGGTATTGGTTGGGACGTTGCGACTACATATTCAAATTCACAAAGCACGCTCGAAGGCGTAGATGCTCAGCTTGGTCGCACCAAGTTAGCGTTCAGAGGCTTCGGTGGTAACTCTTGTGGCGCATCTCTAGACACTTCTGGCAACGTTGTTGCTGGCACAGCGGTTGCGGGTCAAGGCGGATGTCTTTACTACAACCCACTGTCTAACGCGATACAAACCTCCTACGCACAGAGCGTTTATGGATACGCGAACCCTGATTACGATGCGACTGTTGCAAACAGTGCTGAAGTTATGCAGTACCTTGACAGCAAATCTCGTACCGAATCTGAATCAAGTTTGTTCGTATTGGATGTAGTTTTCCAAGGCGACATGTTTGATGGCGAAGCAGCATGGGCTGCTGGTTATCAGTACCGAAAAATCGAATTGCAAAGCGACTTAGATGATCTGATTAACGTTGCTATTAACCCTTGTAGTTTTGCGGGTCAAACTGACTGTGCTACTCAAACAGGCCGTCGTAGCTTCTTGAGTGCAGGGCGGGAAGTGGATGCTGACCAAGACGTTAATTCATTGTTTTTTGAGACTGCATTAGACGTAAGCGAAAATTTGGACCTGCAATTGGCTGTACGTTATGAAGACTACGGCGACGCAGATACATTCGACCCTAAGCTTGCTGGTAGATACACCATCAACGAAATGTTTTCACTGCGTGGATCTGTTCAAACCACTTTCCGTGGTCCTGATCTAGACGCGGTAAACGAAAGCCGTGTAACAGCTCTATCCTATGTAGGCCCTACTGCTGCATTTAAGGCTATTGACTATATTGGTAATGCTGATGTCGAGCCTGAAAGCGCGTTTACCTACAATATTGGTTTAATCATTAACCCAATTGAAGACATGACGATTACTCTGGATTTTTGGAACTATGATTTTGATAACCCAATCATCTCTGAAGACTTCAATGCCTTGGTTTCTGCCTATGGAGCGGGCGGCGCAAGCAAATTGGCTGTTCAAGGTCAAATCTACTGCCAAGGTGGTTTGAATGATGGTAGCTGTGCAGCATCTGGTATCGAGCGCATCGAATCTATGACAATCAATGGTCCTTCTATAGAAACTTCTGGCATTGATTTGTTTGCGGACTATCAGTTTGAGATGGCTGGCGGTATTGCCAAAGTGGGCCTAGATTTGAGCCATACTGTTGAGTATAAGCAAGAAGCTTATTTCAAAGATGGGGCGCTAATCTCAGCAGCATATGACGCTGCGGGCTTCTTGAATGTGAGCCGCGGTGCGCGTCCTTTGCCTGACCTTAAGGGTCGTGCATTTGCAGAGTTTAACCGCGATCAACACAATGTTCTGTTTTACGTTAATCACATAGCTAACTACTTTGATGAAAGAGACAACGTGAATGTTGATTCGCAAAACACCTTTGATCTGCACTACCAATATGCGTTCATGGATGAAGCGGCGCGCGTTACTGTTTCTGCAATTAACTTTACAGACGAAGAGCCACCTTTGGCTCGTGTTGACCTGAACTATGACGGTTATACACACAATGCATTTGGTCGTATGATCAAAGTCGGTGTCGAATATACATTTGCTGCTGATTAATACTGCATAAAACTCAGTGCCTTAGACTGAGTTTGGAAAAACGCCGCTTCATGCGGCGTTTTTTTTGCCTAAAATTTTTGCAGGGCGAGCGGCCAATTGCGCGTTGAAAAACGCCGCAGGAAGGGCGTTTAGGCAACCCTTTAGGCAAACCTCTGACGGACACTTTAGAGACATATTGGCGAGGATAATGCTAGATTACGTACCGTAACTTTAGTGTCTGGCTGGTCTATATTTTGGCTCAAATTGCCAGCCAGCTGACGTATTGCGCAATCTAAATTAAGGCGTTTTTATGCTCAAACAAGCAGACTATATAATTGTTGGCGCCGGCAGTGCCGGCTGTGTTTTGGCCAACAGGCTCTCTGAAAACCCGAATAATACTGTGCTGCTGATAGAAGCCGGTGGCAAAGACAAAAACCTATTTATCCATATGCCAGCGGGCTACTCGCAGATTGTGCCGACCCAAAACGCGCAGAACTATGCGTATGAGACTCAGCCGGATGCCAATGTCGGCGGACGTTCAATGTACTGGCCTCGAGGTCGAGGGTGGGGTGGCTCATCCTCTATCAATGCCATGGTTTATATTCGTGGCCACGCCAATGACTACGACCATTGGAGTCAGTTAGGTAACAAGGGTTGGTCCTATGCCCAGGTACTGCCTTATTTCAAAAAAGCCGAATGCTTTGAGGGCGCTGGCGACAGCCAATATCACGGCACCGACGGCCCTCTAGCAGTGAAAAAATCTGATCGTACAGATGACATTTTGCTGGATAAATTTGTTCAGGCGGGTGCCCAAGCCGGGTTTCCATTAACTAACGATTTTAATGGCCGGCAGCAAGAAGGTTTCTCGCGTTACGAGCACACCATCAAAGGTGCTAAACGCTCCAGCGCGGCCCAAGCGTATTTACACCCAGTATTAGACCGAGCAAACCTCACGGTAATGTCAGATGTAACCGTTGATCGTGTGGTGTGTGAGGGTAAGCGAGCAGTGGCGATAGACGTTATTGTGAAAAAAGAGAAGATCCGGTTAGCAGCGCAAAAAGAGGTCATTCTTAGCGCCGGCGCACTTAACTCGCCACAAATTCTATTACGCAGCGGTATTGGTCCCCATGTTGAGGTGAGCAAGCATGGTATCGACCTAGTGCATGATTTGCCCGGCGTGGGTGAGAACCTTCAGGATCACATTGGCGTGGTCA